>JBARNC010000001.1:0-16187 GCA_049802775.1 Pseudolabrys sp.
CCTGAATACGTTCGCCGCTTACCGAGGGCGGCGATCGATTTTTCCGAATCGGGGCCATAGCTCAGATGGGAGAGCGCGTGAATGGCATTCACGAGGTCGGCGGTTCGATCCCGCCTGGCTCCACCAACCTTCGCTGTTTTCGGCAAGCCGCCCAACCGGGCGGCTTTTTTGTTGCTCGTGCTGCGCGCAAACCAATGCTGACAAGGTACGCCACGACATTGCATGATGGCGGCAAACGAGAGGATCCACATGCAAGGCAAGATCGCGCTCGAGGAACATTTCGCCATCGAAGCGACGCTCGGTGATTCGCAAGTCTTTGGCGGACATGTCTGGAAGGATCTAAGCCATCGCCTACTCGACATCCAGGACACGCGGCTAGGTGAAATGGACAAACACGGGATCGAAATGATGATCCTGTCGCTGAATGCCCCGGCAATCCAGGCAATCCACGACGTCAAGACTGCGATCGCGGTGGCAAAGCAGGCGAACGATGTGCTGGCCGGCGAAGTACGCAAGCAGCCCGGCCGTTTTGCTGCCTTCGCCGCGCTGCCGATGCAGGACCCGGAAGCGTCAGCCGTCGAGCTCACACGCTGCGTCAAAGAGCTTGGAATGGTCGGTGCATTGGTGAACGGGTTTTCGCAAATCGGCACGCCGGAAAACGTCACTTATTACGATCTGCCGCAATACCGGCCGTTCTGGCGCGTAGTCGAAGCGCTCGATGTTCCGTTCTATCTTCATCCGCGCAATCCACTTCCAAGCTGGACGAAATTCTACGAGGGCCACAACTGGCTGCTCGGACCGAACTGGGCCTTTGCCGCGGAAACAGCAGTCCATGCGCTGCGCCTTATCGGCAGCGGTTTGTTCGACGAGTGTCCAAGATTGAAGATGGTGCTCGGGCATATCGGTGAAGGCATTCCCATCTACCTTTGGCGCATCGACAATCGCAACGGCTGGATGAAGGCGCCGCATAAATATCCCGCCAAGTACGGAGTGGCGCACTACTTCCGTAAGCACTTCCACCTCACCACATCGGGAAATTTCGACACTCCTGCGCTCGTCAATGCGATGACTGTGATGGGTGCCGATCGCGTGATGTTCTCGGTCGATTGGCCCTTCGAGGAAGTTGGCGAAGGCACGCGATGGTTCGATAAAGCCGAAATCACCGAGGGTGATCGCGCGAAAGTCGGCCGCGCCAACGCGATCAAGTTGTTCGGGTTGCCGCTGCGCTAGGTCAACGCAAGCGATAACGTTCGACTGCCTTCTTGTCCCAGACCATGCCATGGCCAGGACGTAAAGGCGCCACAGCATTCCCATCGATGATCGCGAGCGGTTCCTCGACAAGCGCGTTCGCCCAGTCGACATATTCAAGGAAATGGCAGGTCGGCGTAGCGGCAAGCAGATGCGCGCTCACTTCCGGAAAAAGATGTGACGACATTTGAATACGGTTGGCGGCGGCGATCTCGGCTGCCCGCCGCCAGCCGGTGACGCCGCCGATGCGTTCAAGGTCGGGCATCACATAATCGGATGCACGGTGTTCGAGTGCGACCGTCATCGCGGCCGGCAGCGAGAAGTTCTCGCCGATTTGGATCGGGACTTTGAGTTCGCGCGCAAGTTTCGCTGAAGCGACGTAATCGTCGTGGCGGATCGGCTCCTCCAGCCAATAAATATTTTCGGCGTCAAGCGCGCGTCCGCGTACGAGCGCTTCCTCGACAGTGAGCGCCTGGTTGTAGTCGACCATGAGCGCCACATCGTCACCGATGCATTTACGCACCGCGTGGACGGCTGCAATATCGGCTTTGAGTGTCGGATAGCCGAGGCGGAGCTTAATCGCGCGGAAGTCACCCCGGAGCAGTTTCTCCGCTTCGTCTGCAAGTGCGCCGGGATCGTCTATGAGACCGAGGCCGCAACTGTTGTAGGCGGGAATGGGGTGCGGCTCGGCACCAAGCAGGGTAGCAAGCGGCACACCAGCGGCGACCGCGAGCGTGTCCCAACAAGCGGTGTCGAAGCCGGCCATGGCCATGCGCACCACGCCTTGCACGCCGATCAGCGTGAAGCGCTGCGCGAGCTTCGCCCAAAGTTCGGTAGGTACAATCGCGTCTCCTTTGACGATGCGTTCGACCTCGCCGAGCAGGCTCATGATCGCTGGCGCGGCCGCGCGCAGATAACAAAACAGGTAAGTGCGCCCTGTGACACCTTCCTCCGTATTCAGGTCGATAAGGAGAAGTGGCACCTGGCGAAATGCACCTACGCTGGTGCCCAGGATAAAATTGGGTGGAACTTCGACCGGAATGGCATGAACTGAGCGGACGGTGAGCCGCGGAATTGTGGGCTGCCTAGGCATGCAAAATCCGATTGAACGTAAAATATACCGTCATTAGAGCCGGATTCTCCTTGTTCTTGAACCTTTAACCCACCCTGCCCATATTAGCAGCGACCGGACGGCAGTTGCCGCACGGTTGGGGTGCTTGAAAGGGGCCCCGTCAAAGTCGCTTCAAGCGAGGGCTTTGAGACCAATGTCGCGAGTTCCGTCCCTGTCCAGCCCGTTCCTCCTGGGTTTCGACGAGATCGAGCGCGTGCTCGATCGCGTTGCCAAGGGGGCCGATGGCTACCCGCCCTACAATATCGAGCGGTTGCCGCGTGACGGGCAAAACCCAGAGCGGCTGCGTATCACGCTCGCCGTTGCCGGTTTCACCCGCGATCAACTCGATGTCAGCATCGAGGAAAGCCAGTTGGTGATCCGCGGGCGGCAGCAGGATGACAAAACCCGCCAATATCTCCACCGCGGCATCGCCGCGCGCCAGTTCCAGCGCACCTTCGTGCTGGCTGACGGCATGGAGGTGATGGGCGCGGATCTAAGAAACGGCCTACTATCGATTGATCTCGTCCGGCCACAGCCGGAACGGATCGTGAAGACGATCTCGATCAACGAGCAGGAATGACGGACCCGTGAAGCAGGACTCGACCGCGTCAAGCGTTGAATCAGAAAGGAGTCGAGGGCCATGACCAACGACAAACAGGCTGAACCGAACACGACTCATCCGGTGATCACTCAGGAAGCGCTGGCGCAGCTCGGCGACGGCCGCTTGGCCTATGTCAAGACGATTCGCTCCGAAGATGTCGCCAGCCTGTTCCCGCAGGCGCCGAAGATTGCGCCCGGCATCAAACTATTCTCGCTGCATGCGGCCGATGGCACGCCGATCATGCTCACCGATACGCGCGAAGCTGCGCTCGCAAACGCGTGGAGCCAAGAGCTCGAGCCGGTCAGCGTGCACTGACCACATACTACGAAAATTTAAGCGGCAGTACTCGCCGGTGGCGTCGCCAGCACGGCATAAAGCGCGTCAGCGTCGCTCGATTGGCGTAAGCGGCGCGCGACCTCCGGATCGCGCAGCTGCCGGGCGACGCGTGCCAACGCCTTGAGATGATCGGCGCCGGCAGCTTCCGGCGCCAACAGCAGAAAAATCAGATCGACCGACTGATTGTCGAGGGCTTCGAAATCGATCGGCTTGTGCAGCCGCGCGAACAGACCGACCAGCCTGCCAAGTTTTGGCAGCTTGCCGTGCGGGATTGCTATACCATTGCCTACAGCAGTCGAACCGAGCTTCTCACGTTGAAGAAGAATCTCCAGAATCGCCTTCTCACTCTGGCCGGTGAGTTCCGCAGCACGCGTGGCCAGTTCCTGGATTGCCTGCTTCTTGCTGTTAACCTTGAGAGCCGGAATAACTGCGTTCGGCGCGACGAGGTCGGTGAGCGTCATGGACATGACCAATGATCGGGGAAAAGGACGCCGAGCTGCAATGGGGGTGTTGAAGGCGGCGGACCATAAGAGTGGTCCGTCCCCCCGTCAATGGGCGAAGTTAGCCTGTGATTGTCTGTTTATCTGGCATTTTTGGGTATTTTCAACCGCCGCGCCGGGCCTGATGGTCCTTGCGGCGGCGTTTGTACCGTCGCAACCGCTTTTCGATGCGAATGGCGGCTTGCTCGGCACTGTCATAAGCGTCTGGAGCCATCCCTTCAGCTTCGAGCAATGCGCCTGAATCCAGATGCAGTATGCATTCGGTGCGGAACCCAAAACCGTCTTTGCCAACGGTGGTATGGCCTGAATAACCGCCGCGGAAATATTTCGAGGTTGCCTCCTCGACCCGTTCAGTAATTTTCCGTTGCAGCGCTGCGCCAACGCTGATGTTCCGTCCTGAAACGCGTAAAGGCATTTTTGCCTCCATGGACGCATACAGGGCGCCCGTTGGTTCGTCCGGCGCTGAAGATTTCAGCTTAGAAATGTTCCGGACGTCAATGTGTCAAGATGCGTGCGTTAGGTGCCGGCTGTCAGTTTTTCCCGCCGCCGCTGCACCGAGGACGGGATCCTCATCGCCTCTCGGTACTTGGCGACGGTACGTCGCGCGATATCAATGCCGGCGTCTCGCAGCTTCTCGACAATAGTATCGTCCGACAACACATCCTCGGCGCTCTCATCGTCAATCAATTTCCGGATGCGATGGCGTACCGCTTCAGCAGAGTGCGCCTCGCCACCATCGGCGGCAGCAATCGCTGAGGTAAAGAAATATTTCAATTCGAAAATACCGCGGCTGGTCGCCATGTACTTATTGGCGGTAACGCGCGAGACGGTCGACTCGTGCACGCCGATCGCATCAGCGACGGTCTTCAGATTGAGCGGCCGCAGTTGCTGCACGCCTTTGGCAAAAAAACCGTCCTGCTGCCGCACGATTTCGCTCGACACTTTGAGAATGGTCTTAGCGCGTTGATCGAGCGCGCGCACCAACCAGGTCGCAGTCTGCAGGCAGTCGGCGATATAAGTCTTCTCTTTGTCGTTGCGGCTCGTTTTTGATACTTGCGTGTAGTAACGCTGATTAATAAGCACTTTGGGAAGCGTGTCGGAATTGAGCTCCACCTGCCAGGTGCCGTCCGGTGCGGCGCGCACAAATACGTCTGGAACAATCGGCTGCACCATAGTGGAGCCGAACGCTAAACCCGGCTTGGGATTAAGCGTGCGGATCTCGGCAATCATGTCAGCAAGATCTTCCTCATTGACACCGCAAAGGCGACGCAGGCCGGCGAGATCGCGTTTGGCCAGGAGATCGAGATGTTCAACCAGCGCTCGCATCGCAGGGTCGTAGCGATCCCGTTCTTTAAGCTGGATGGCGAGACACTCGGTGAGCTTGCGCGCGCACACGCCGGGCGGGTCGAATGTTTGCAGGACGGCGAGCACAAGCTCGACGTCGCTGCGCCGGGCGCCAAGTTTTTCGGCAACCGTTTCTAGATCGCCGGTGAGGTAGCCGGCTTCATCCACCATATCGATCAAGTATTGCCCGATCATGCGGCCTGCCGGATTCGAAATCGACAGCGCCATCTGTTCGGCCAAGTGATCGGCGAGCGTCGTTTCGGCCGAAACGAAGGCTTCAAGATTGTAATCTTCACCGCCGCCTGAGCTTGCGCCCGACCATTCCGAATAAGCCGGCGGAGGCGCTTCTGTCGGCTTCGTGGTCTTTTCCCCGCTGTCGTCGGGAAATACATTTTCAAGTTCGGTACCTAATCCTTGCTCCATGGAGCTGCGGCTGGTCTCGAGATCGGCTCCGATCCAGTCGGAAGGTCCGGAATCAAGTTCATTGGCCTCGGACGCAGCGCTGTTAGCCTCTGCGTCTGGCGCCGGCAGGTCGTCATCGCTCGCGCGCTCGAGCAGCGGATTACGTTCAATCTCGCCTTCCACATAGGCCGCCAGATCGAGGCTGGAGAGCTGCAGCAGCTTGATGGCCTGCATCAGCTGCGGCGTCATTACCAGCCCTTGCGTCTGGCGAAACTCCAATCTTTGTGACAGAGCCATAAGATACCCGGCGGAATTGGTCCGATTCTTGCTTGTTCATAGCAGGTCGTCCGCCGGGGCGATATGTGATTAAGCAGCGCGGCATTGCACAAATGTTGTGTGTTAACGGATTGCGCGCAGCAGATCTTACATCCGGAATTCTTCGCCAAGATAGAGCCGGCGCACATCCGGGTTGTTCACAATGTCGTCGGCGCGGCCTTCCATCAGGACCTCGCCCGAATAAATGATGTAGGCGCGATCCGTGAGGCCCAAGGTCTCCCGCACATTGTGATCAGTAATAAGGACACCGATTCCGCGATTGGTGAGATGGCGAACCAGCGCTTGGATATCGCCGAGGGCAATCGGGTCGATGCCTGCGAACGGCTCGTCGAGGAGCATGTAGCTGGGCCGCGTCGCAAGCGCTCGCGCGATTTCAACGCGACGCCGTTCGCCGCCTGACAGCGCAATGGCCGGCGTCTTGCGCACACGAGCGATATTGAACTCCTCCAGCAGCGCATTGAGATCGGCTTCGCGGCGACGGCGGTCTGGCTCGACCACTTCGAGCACTGAACGGATATTGTCCTCCACATTGAGCCCGCGAAAGATCGAGGCTTCCTGCGGCAAATAGCCGATGCCAAGCCGCGCGCGCTGATACATAGGCAGGGTCGTGACGTCGTAACCATCTAGTTCAATGCGGCCACGATCAGCATTGATCAGGCCGGTGATCATGTAAAACACTGTGGTCTTGCCAGCGCCATTCGGGCCGAGCAAACCGACCGCTTCGCCGCGCCGCACATAGAGCGTGACTCCCCTCACCACCATGCGGCCGCCGAAGCTTTTCTCGACACCGTGTGCAGCGAGATACGCCTGACGTGTCGCCCGCCGTCCATCGCTGTCGCGGCGTGGACGACCGGCAACCTCGCTCTGGGCGGCACCGTACATCTGATACATTGGCCCCAATTGTGCATTCAGTGCGGCGGCCTGTTGCGCGCGTGCTTCGACGGGGGTTAAGACCCGGCGGGTGCGGGGCGGCCTGCGCCAAAACAGTGAGAGGATATTCACTGGGCTACCTCGCGGCGCATGGGACAATTTGCTTGGGCATGGTCCTTTCCGCACGCCCGTAACGCTGTTGCGAGATCATGCTGCCGCCAAGAGTAGCAGCCCAAGAGTAGCAATCGCCGGGCGCGCGATATTAGCTGATTCCCGAAGCTGCAGGTGGCTGGAAGTGCAGAGATCACGCCGCGCTCAGCTAAAACGGCCGCACGGGGATGGGTCGCTGGCCTTGCGCGCCGTTGCCGCCCGGTTTGAAATCCCCGGAACCGCCAGGCTGGAACAGGCCCTGCACACGGCCTTGGCCATTCTTGCCGGATTCAACCCGCGACACTCCGCTAGTCAGATCGACCACCAGTCTCTCGCCCCTCAATACATTCTGACCTTGCGTCATTACAACCGGATTGCCCGTCAGCGTGACGGTATTGTTTTTCATGTCGAAGATGCCGAGCTGCCCCGTGGCAGTCTGGTCCTTCTGCGTGACCACCACCCCGCCGCGAGCTTCCAGACGCTTGATGCGCTGCTCGCCGCCGGGACCCGGTGCCGCCGCCTGCATGGTCTTATTTTTGTCAGCACCTTCGGCGTCTTGCTCGTAAAACACCACGAGCGATTTGCAACGCATGCCTGTATCGCCTTGCTTCACGCGGACATCGCCGCTGAAGGTCGCTTCCTTCTGCTTGTCACGAACCTCCAGCGTCGCCGCCTCGATATGAACCGGTTGCTCGCGGTTCTGCGAAAAGCCTTGCAATGCATTAGGAGGCCCCTGCGGCGCGGTCTGCGCGCAAAGGTTCGCGCCGGGTATGATCAGCGCAACAATGATCGGCAATAGAAGTTGCGGTTTGCGCGTCACGGTCGTTGTGGATCCGGTTTGGGCGGCGCCGCCGGCTGATTAAGCATCATGTCCATGACGATGCCACCATGGAAACGAATGACATCGCCGGAATCAACGATATCTAGTCGGTTCGCATTGAGAGTGCCTTGCAGCATTTTCACTTCTACCGGATGTTCGGACACGACACTCCCCTTTCGGATGTCGATCAGCGCTTCGCTCAAGTGGCCCTGATAGCCGGTGGACGAGTGGAGCAGAATATCTCGATCAAGTTTGAGGGTCTCACCCTTGGCATCATAAATGCCGGCGACTGCAGTTAATACCATCGAACTCTTATCCTGCATCTCCACCTTGGCGTGGATGTTGCGCAGTTCGACGATGTCCGGTTTGGTCATATCCTGTGCTGCGGTGTCGGCCGTCAACTCGTAAGCGCGCGCGTCATGCGTAAAACCTGACAGGCGCGGCTGCTCCATGGTGACCTTGGTGCCTGACACCACCAGGTTGTCGATGTTGATCGGCAGCCTGGCGAGCATACGCAACGGATTGAAATATGTGATCAGCGTAACAACGACGAGTCCTGCCGCCACGCTAACCGGAACGGCGATGCGCAAGATACGAACCAGACGGCTGTGGCGGCGCGCAGAGTGAAATGCGCGCGCGGCGTCGCGCCGGCTCACGGTCCAATAGGCGCGCGCATTCTCTGGTTCGGTCCTGGCTGTGATCACACGGCTCATGCCAAATTTGGCGCCCGTCTTCGTCCTAACAAGGTCTCGGAAATCATCACGCCCCCGCGACACAATCTGCCGCCTGAATATGGCCCCGACACGGCAGCCACACGCCTGACGCTAGCCGATAGCGGAGATATTACAATCACTTACGGCGAGTGCGAAAAAATATCCTCGGCCGCCCAGCCGGCAAGGTCGAGCCGCGCCCGGTCGGGCAGAAAGTGGAAACAGGCCGCGGCTAAATCAGCGCGGCCTTCACGCGCAAGCATTCCGTCCAGCTTTTCCTTCAGAGCGTGCAGGTGCAATACATCCGTCGCTGCGTAGGCAACTTGCGCGTCGCTGAGCTCATCGGCACCCCAGTCGGACAATTGCTGTTGTTTCGAGAGATCGACTCCAAGCACCTCGCGCGCCAAATCTTTAAGTCCGTGTTTGTCGGTATAGGTGCGAGCGAGGCGCGAAGCGATCTTGGTGCAATAGACCGGTTCCGCCATAACACCGAACGTCCTTGCCAGAATACCCATATCGAAACGGGCGAAATGAAAGATCTTGAGGATCGATTTGTCCGCGAGCAACTGTTCAATGTTTGGTGCCCTGCGCTGACCGGAGCCGATCTGCACGACATTCGCAGAGCCATCGCCCGGGGACAGCTGCACGACGCAAAGCCGGTCGCGATTTGGATCAAGGCCCATGGCTTCGGTATCGATCGCCACTGCGCCTTTGTAGGCGGAGAGGTTGGGAAGATCGCCACGGTGCAGACGGATTGTCATTCAGGCTCTAAGGCTCGGAACGTTGGTGCCCAGGAGAGGACTCGAACCTCCACGGCTTTCACCGCTAGTACCTGAAACTAGTGCGTCTACCAATTCCGCCACCTGGGCTCGTCGGGGGACCAGATACGGAGCCGCTTCCGGCTTGTCAATGAAGGGGTTCTGGCCCTGTACAGTCCTTGCCCGATCCTGTATTGCCCAATTTTCGAGGTATCCCGGCCCAGCAAATCGAGAGCGGAATGACCGCACGCAGTCCTTATGACACGCTAGTTACCGTTTATGGCGGCTCGGGATTTCTTGGCCGGCATGTGGTGCGCACATTGGCCAAGCGTAACTATCGCATCAGGGTCGCTGTGCGCCGACCCGAGCTTGCCGGCTTTTTGCAACCACTTGGCCAAGTTGGCCAGATCCATACAGTGCAAGCCAATTTGCGCTACGCTCCTTCGGTCGACGCGGCTGCCCGCGGTGCCCACGTATTGATCAATCTGGTCGGCATCCTGTTCGAGCGCGCACGCCAGCGGTTCGACGCCGTTCATACTTACGGCGCCGAGCAGGTGGCGCTGGCGGCAAACGCTCATGGCGCACGCATGGTCCACGTGTCCGCGATCGGTGCCGATGCAAATTCGCCGAGTGCCTACGGCCGCTCGAAGGCCAACGCCGAGCAGCTAGTATTGGCGGCGCAACCCTCAACAACCATCATGCGCCCGTCCATCATATTCGGGCCGGAGGACGACTTCTTCAACCGCTTTGCCGCGCTTGCGCGCCTTTCGCCAGCGCTGCCTTTGATCGGCGGCGGCCTCACTCGCTTTCAGCCGGTGTTCGTCGGCGACGTTGCAACTGCAATCGCCGATGCCGTCGACGGCAAGCCACGCCCTGGAACAACTTATGAGCTGGGCGGACCCGACGTCCGCACATTCAAAGAGCTCATGCAATTTGTGCTCACAACGATCGAGCGTAACCGGCTGCTGGTGTCTGTGCCGTTCGTCTTGGCCAAGCTGCAGGCCATGTTCTTGCAATATCTTCCGAAGCCACTACTGACCCCTGATCAGGTCGAGCTGCTGCGCAGCGACAATGTTGTGTCGGAAACTGCCAAGTCAGAGGCGCGGACGTTACAAGGGCTCGGCATCGAGCCCGAACCGATGGAGGCAATTGTGCCGTCTTATCTCTGGCGCTTTCGCAAGACCGGCCAGTTCCGCCAACGGATCGCGTAGCTCTATAAAATATACAACGCCGCGAGTCCGCCACCGCCTACTAGGATGCGCCACCAGGCGAACAGTGCGAAACTATGGCGCTGTACGTAGCGCAGGAACGTCTTTACCACGATCCATCCAAAGATGAATGAGAACACGAATCCGACCGCGGTCACTGCGACATTGCCGCCAAGGGCGAGTTCTCCGCGGCTCTTGTATACCTCGTAGGCGAACGCCCCGACCATTGTCGGCATCGCCAGCCAGAAGGAGAATTCCGCCGCCGAGCGGCGGTCGGCTCCAAATAGCATAGCGCCTACAATGGTCGCACCTGCGCGCGACACGCCGGGAATCATAGAAATGCACTGGATGATCCCGATGCCGAAATACATCGGCAGCGTGAAGCTGGTCGCCTCGTGATAGCGAGCCTGCAAGTTAAGACGATCGACCCACAACAAGACGAAACCGCCGATGATGAGTGACATACACACGATTCTCACGTCGAACAAATATGACTTGATGATGTGATATCCGAGCGCGCCGATCACGGCCGCCGGCAGGAAGGCGAGCAGCACGCCGATAATAAAACGCGCCGCTGCCCATTGCGTGAACATGTTCGTCGCCAACGCCCAGAGGCGGCCGAAATAAATGGACAGCAGCGCCAGAATTGCGCCGAGCTGAATCAAGACCGCAAACGACTTGCCGAAGGCATCGTCGCCCCAACCCAGCAGGTGCTCCATCAACAGCAGATGGCCGGTCGACGACACCGGCAGATATTCGGTCAACCCTTCCACAATACCAAGCACCGCCGCCTTGATGAGGTCGATATTCATGAACTGCTCCGAAGAAACGAGAGGCACTTGCCGGCGGCGGGAAACACGGGTCAGGGGTTTTTACGCAAAGGCACCGGCCAGGCAACAAAAAACCGCGGAAATTCTTCACAATTTTGCGCCACCGTTGCGCCTTTCTATAGTGCAACCACTGATTCCTACCGTTGCGGCTTTGCCGCGCCAATCCGGACGACCATGCTGACGCTGTTTCATTACCCGCTCTGTCCGCATTCGCGCTACGTGCGCCTGATTTTCGGCGAATATGGCATTGCAGCGCGGTTGGTGGAGGAACGGTTCTGGGAGCGCCGAGAAGAATTCTTGTTGCTTAACCCGGCAGGGGAATTGCCGGTGCTGGTAACCGATGGCGAACCGCCAATTCCAGGCGCCGGCATTGTCGCCGAATATATTGAGGAGACCCATCTGGGGCAGAGCGGCGAGGACCGCCTGCTGCCGCCGCTACCCGGCCGACGGGTCGAAGTGCGCAGGCTGGCAAACTGGTTCAACTACAAATTTCATGCGGAAGTTAGCGGCCCGCTGGTGACTGAACGGGTGCTCAAGCGCTACATGACGCAGGAACAGGGCGGTGGTCCGCCAGATACCGACGCGCTGCGCACCGCCCGCCACAATATCCGCTATCATCTGGCTTATATCGGCTGGCTGGTGCGCACGCGCGACTGGCTCACCGGCGATAGACTGAGCCTGGCCGATCTCGCTGCGGCCGCGCATTTGTCGGCGGCCGATTACCTGGACGAAGTACCGTGGAACGAAGACGAAGCGGCAAAGAACTGGTACGCGCGGGTAAAGTCGCGTCCGTCGTTCCGGACGATCCTGGCCGACGCGCTGGCTGGCCTTCCGCCGCCAAGATCTTACACCGACCTCGACTTCTGAACGATCCCGCCGCGATAAAAACTGCGCTCGCAGAGAGAGCACGCGCGCGCGGGTTCGACGCGTTCGGCGTCGCCAGACCCGATGCCGTGCCGGAACTGAAAATTCAGCTCGAAAGCTTCCTCGCCGAAGGCGCACACGGCGACATGACATGGTTGGCTTCCAACACCGCGCGCCGCGCGTCGCCATCGATGCTTTGGCCGGACGTGCACTCGATCGTCATGCTTGGAATGAACTACGGCCCTGAAACTGACCCGCTCACAATTCTGAAGGCACATGACAGAGCTGCTATCTCGGTCTACGCCAAGGGCGATGACTATCATGAGGTGATCAAAGGGCGCCTGAAGGAGTTGGCGCACTGGCTCACTGTCAATGCTGGCGGCGACGTGAAACTATTCGTCGATACGGCGGCGGTCATGGAAAAGCCGCTTGCCGCTCGCGCTGGTCTTGGCTGGCAGGGCAAACATACAAATCTGGTTTCTCGCCAATACGGTTCCTGGCTCCTTCTCGGCTCGATTTTCACAACACTCGACCTCCCGGCGGATCCGCCCGAACCCGACAGCTGCGGCACTTGCCGCGCTTGCCTCGACATTTGCCCGACCGCGGCAATTCCCGCGCCGTACAAGCTCGATGCGCGTCGCTGCATTTCCTATCTCACCATCGAACACAAAGGCCCGATCCCGCGCGACTTGCGTCCGGCGATGGGCAATCGCGTCTACGGTTGCGACGACTGCCTGGCCATCTGTCCATGGAACAAATTCGCGAGCCAAGGACGCGAGGCCAAGCTCGCAGCGCGCGAAGCCTTGCGCGCGCCTCGGCTAAACGATCTTGTCCGCCTCAACGACGAGGAATTTCGCAAGCTTTTTTCCAAAACCTCAATCAAGCGCACCGGTCGAAATCGCTTTGTCAGGAACGTGCTGATCGCGATCGGCAATTCCGGCAATGCAACGCTGGCGGTTGAAGCCGAGCGTCTGCTTGACGATGCATCGCCTTTGGTGCGCGGCGCAGCCGTGTGGGCATTGTCGAGGCTACTACCCCGCGAAAAATTTGCAGCGCTGGCGCAACGCTGCCGCGAGTCCGACGCAGCCGTACAAGAGGAATGGACAGCGGCGCTGGCCTAGAATTCCTTTACCGCCGCAATCAGCCGCTCGATGTCCTCCAGCCGCGAGAGCCGATGATCGCCGTCCTTGATCAAGGTAATCACGACATCATCGCGGGAGAAGCGCGATACAAGTTCGACCGCGTGATGCCACGGCACGTCCGGATCCTGCACACCTTGCAGAATATGCACCGGGCAACGTGTTTCGATCAGGCCGCCGAGCAATAGATGCTTCCGGCCCTCCTCAATCAAACTGCGCGTGATTGGATAAGGGTCGTTACCGTATTCAGATGGCCGCATCCACACGCCTTTTTGCTCGATCTCGCGTTTGGTCGAATCGGGAAACTGCTTCCACATCAGTTCCTCGGTGAAATCGACGGCCGGTGCAATCAGGACCATGCCCGCGATTTGCGCCGCACCTTGCCGTTCACACAAAGCGCGCGCCAACAGCAACGCCAGCCAACCGCCCATGGACGAGCCGATCACGACCTGCGGTCCTCGGGCGAAGGTTACATAGACCGCGAGACTTTCCTCCAGCCATCGGCCGATGGTGCCGTCGGCAAAGGCACCGCCCGATTCACCGTGACCGGAATAGTCGAAGCGCACACAGGCGCGGCCTTCCTTGTCGGCCCAGCGGTCAAGCGCCTCTGCTTTCGTGCCTTTCATGTCAGACTTGAAACCGCCCAGCCAGAACAGGCCTGGGCTCTTGCCCTCACGCGTCCGCACAGCGATGACCCGGGCTGGCGGAGATGAGTCTAACGTTAGAGTGGTCAGGCGAGCTTCACTCATGCGTGTTTGGACAAGTACCGGATGGGCAGCCTTCTTGTCGCCGCAAGATGCGCGTCAATGCAAGGGGAAACCGTTGCCGCAGCCATCCGCGACATCTATACCTCGCTGCTGGCATGCAGCGCTTCAAACGGTTACCCTGCATTCGCTCGAACAGCGCCGTAATTTCGAGGACAAAGAGAAGATTATGTCGGGCCTGCCAGCATCCGTATTGCGGACATCGACTAGTTCAAATGGCGATGTATCGGAAAATGCATCGAGCCTACCTACGGCCGCAAAAACTCCGATCGTTGTTCTCATTGTCGTACCCACGCTCGATGGCGGTGCTGCCGATGCAGGCGCGGTCGAGTTGGTGCGTATCCTCGCGGGCGCTGGGAATCGTGCCATCGTGGTGTCGCGCGCGGGCCGTCTAGTAGCGGACGTCACCACAGCTAGTGGCGAGTTCATTCCGCTCGATGTTTCGAGCAACAATCCCTTTGTGATATTGCGCAGCGCCTTCGTGCTGTTGCGATTGGCACGCGAGCGGCGGTGCACTGCAATTCACGCCCTCGGCCGCGCATCGGCCTGGAGCGCGTTCATCGCCGCGCGGCTGTGCGGTATTCCGTTTGTGACCAGTTGGTACAAAGGATTCCGTGAACAGAATTTTTTCAAACGCCAGTACAACGGGATCATGGCACGCGGCGACCGTGTCATCGCATCAAGTGAGCAAATCGCGCAGCTGATCAATGATCGTTACGCCACGCCCTGGGAAAAGATCATTGTGGTGCCGTGCAGTATCGATCTGGAGCACTTCAATCCGGAAAGTGTCACGCGCGAGCGCGTAGAGGCGATGCGTGCCGCCTGGGGCGTCAAGCGCGACACCAAGGTGATCCTGATCACCGGTCGCATTCTGCGGCGCAAGGGTCACCATGTGGTCGTCAAGGCGGTGAAGCGACTCAAAGAAATGGGCTTGAAGGATTTTTTGTGCGTCTTCGTCGGCGAGGACCGTGGCCGTACCCACTACACTGGCGAATTGTGGGATCTCGTGCTGACGACGGGCACCATGGACGTGATCCGCATGGCGGCACCTGTAGCCGACATGCCCGCCGCATATGCTGCGGCATCCGTGGTGGTCTCGGCGGCGGTACAGCCGGAAGGCGTGCAGCGCGCAATCCTCGAAGCACAGGCAATGGCACGACCCGTCATCGTGTCTGATCTTGGTGGCGGTACTGACGTCGTGCTCACGGCGCCAGCAGTGCCGGAGAGCCGGATTGCAGGCTTCCGTTTCCATGCCGGTGACGATGGCGCCCTTGCCGCCGCCTTGCTGCGGCTATTTTCCATGCCGGAGCCCAACCGTGCGACGATTGGCCGTCGCGGTCGCGATTGGGTGCTTGGCCATTTCAACGCTGAGATCGTTGCAGAGCAGACCCTGCGCCTTTATGGCGAGATCGCCCGGTCGGCTATAACCACGGCTCGGGCCGCGGGCAGGACAAATTTAAAGCAGACAAAATGAGAGTAATTTGAACACTTTGACTACGGATTCCGACCTGAATGTCGATGACAGTGACGGAACTGCGTTGACATCTACACCGTTTCTACCAATCTTTCGTTATTCCAAAGGCGCGTTTGGATAGCGCCAAGGGACTGTTGCAACGGCATGAGGAGAAAATAGCCATTCGTCGTCCGATGAAGTCCGCGCTGCCCGTTCAAAAGGACGGCCCGCGCATCAACGAGGAGATCCGCGTCCGCGAGGTCCAGTTAATCGATGCCAGTGGTCACAATCACGGCCCCACACCGATCCAAGCCGCACTAGACATGGCGCAGGCCGCGGGGCTCGACCTAGTCGAAATCGCCCCCAATTCGTCGCCCCCCGTCTGCAAAATCCTGGATTACGGTAAGTACAAATTCCAGGCGCAAAAAAAAGCGGCTGAAGCCCGCAAAAAGCAGAAAGTCGTCGAGATCAAGGAGATCAAACTCCGGCCGATGATCGACGACCACGACTACGACGTGAAAATGCGCTCGATGAAGCGATTCTTCGAAGAGGGCGACAAGGTCAAGATCACTTTGCGCTTTCGAGGACGCGAAATGGCGCACCAGGAGCTCGGCTACAAGCTGCTCGAACGCGTGAAAGCAGACACCGGTTCGTTCGCCAAGATCGAGTCGGAACCGCGGTTCGAAGGCCGGCAGATGGTCATGATGCTGGCACCACGCTAACGCCGCAGGACAATTTAAAGC
>JBARNC010000002.1:0-2477 GCA_049802775.1 Pseudolabrys sp.
CGTCGGAGCAGCCCTCCTCGGCTCGTTCGGCAATGACGATGTTTAAAATGAATCTGATGGCGCGGGCTCGCATTGAGGCACATCAATTAGCCGTAGAGGTTCGTGCACGTCCGCTTTGTGCCAGAATCAGACATTTGCAGTGCAAAACGGCCGGCGCGTCGCCAACCATAAGTGAGTCCTCGGTCATCTGGTTCATGAAAACTGTGAGCGACGTACGTGTCCACTTTTTGACAGGAGCGTATTGTCTTGAGGCGAGTGGGCCGCGCTCCCGTCGGTAGACCAATCGCGCCAATGCGTCGGACACACGGCAACGGGCGTCTTAGTTTCCGTCTTGATCCAGCCGCCAACAATGCGACGGCACGGAAAAGAAATCGCCCGCACACCGTTTGAATCAAGAATGCCCAATTCGAGATCGCGGTCGAACGGTGCGGTGGAAATTGGGTACCACATAAACACAGGCCTTGGTTGGGCCCCGCCCAGCGCCGGTCTCAATAACGAAGTCCGGATTACGAAGACGTTTCGGCGAGATTAATGTTGGGTAATCGGACAGGTGCAAAGCATCAGCAGACTTTGAGTACTGTGCGCCGGATGTCCGCTTTACCCCCGAAAGCGGATATTCGCGACCGTGATTGAAATGTCCGCTTTGTGCCAAAAGTAGACATCGCGCCAGTCATTCTGACTTGGTCAGACTAGCGCAATCCGCCGAAACCTGCCCTTGCAGCTTCTTCGCCTCGTTTTGGTAGTGATCGCCAAGTTTCCGCAGGGCCTGTTTTGCAGAACGGTCCAGGGTTAGCCGGGCCTGCGAATGGAATAGCCGTGCGAGCTTGAGCAGTTCGTCTTTGCGCGACATGAGAATCTCTAAGTCGCCATTCCTCGGTAGCTGATCTCCTATTGTCCTTCACCTGAACGGCCCATGTCTGGGGGATTAAAGTTTCGTAAGCGACGTTGCGCCGGAGGTCGGCAATGCCATTTCATGTTTAGCTCAGATCGGCGGGAGCCGCTGCTTTATCGCCGGATGGCAGCTGTTAAGCGTAGTGAGGCATTATCGATGTTTGGATCGCTCAAGAACTTAATCTCAAGCCTCGTCGAAGATGCGAGGCTACAAAAATTCGAGGACACGGATTGCCGGCTCGCAACCGCGGCGCTGCTTACCCGTGTAGCGACCGTCGACAGCGAAATGTCGGAGCCTAGGCGAGAAAAGCTTCACGCCGTTCTTAAGTCGTGCTTCGGACTTGACGATCTCACCACCGTTCAGTTGATCCATGACGCTGACGCAGCCGCCCGAAGTGCGGTTGACCTTTACCATTTCACCCGCCAGCTCAATGAGATTCTCGACAATAGGCCGCCAACGAATCGTTAGAATGATGTGGCAAGTCGTTTACGTTGATGAACGCGTGAACGAATTTGAGAGCAATATCATCTGGCGCACCGCCGACCTGCTAGGAGTGTCTTCTCGCCAGCGCATCGAGCTTCGCCAGCAAGTTGTAGTCGACAGGGCCGCGCAGCAACTCGTTGGCCAGGTGGCCGTCCTTCAAACTTGCTTCCACGGGACCGGCACCGACGTGCGGGTTTCGGTGTGGCTGAAGGAAGGCAAGATACTGCTTGAAGGCACCGATGAAGCGGCCTGGCCAGTGCGTCGAACTGTTCCGCGAAGACGTGGAGCCGTTACGCGCGGCTGACAACTTTAGGCAAAGGGGGAAGGCGGGAAAGACTGATGTCTGAGTGGCGCGGCCTTGTGCCTCAGTAGCACTATCAAGGCCAATAACAGGAAAGCGGCACCGATTGCGATGGCCATGCCGGGCCCTTCCAAGAGATCTGCACCGTTCATGGCCATCGGCTCCGAAGAGGCAAAGCAGCGATATGAACGCCAGTCACGACCCCCAGCTCACCAGAACCGGGAGCCGCGGCTCAACGCCCAGGCCACAAGTGCGGCCAACACAAGCGGTACCTGGATTTTGCATATAGGCAGTGGCGCCGACTTAACTAGGCCAATTCGGGCATACCGCGCTCTGCTGCCATGCGCCGCGCGGTGCCCAGACTTGGCGGCGGTGCTGTAGCGACCGGTGCGGCAGCAGGCGATGGCGGAGTTCAAGGCGCGGTGGAGGCAATGACTGGTAGATTAGTGAGTATCGTCGTACGACGTGACTTCCCGCTTTGTGGTCGGTTTTTTATCGTCGGCGTCTCGTTGCTTTTTCTCTTCTTCGGCAAGCAACCTCATGATGCGTTGCCGTTCGGCGTCATCCGAAGTCCGCTCAAGCAGTTGGCGGTAATGTTTTACGTTCTCGCGCCTGACCAACACCAACTACCCGTCGGGAAACTCGAGCGCGTCGTGGTGGACGTTCTGACGGTTAAAAAAGTAGGCCGCTTAGCAACCTACATAGATGTGTCCCGAACTGTCAGCCCACGTAGGCGGTGCGCTTCCTGGACATCTGCTTCGGCCGCGGTCGTTGGCTGCGCGGGCAGCTGAAGGACCGTTG
>JBARNC010000003.1:0-2107 GCA_049802775.1 Pseudolabrys sp.
TCAACAATTCAATTCTATTCGCGATCCAGATCTCGAAGTCGTCACGCCCGTGTCCCGGCGCGGTATGTACGAAACCAGTGCCATCCTCATCGGTGACATGCTCGCCGGCTAGCAACGGCACCGAAAAATCATAGCCGCCCCGAGCCATCAACGGATGAGCGCAAACCATGCCAGCAAGCACGCTAGCTTCGACGGCTCTCACCTTTTCAAAAGCTGTGATACGGGCTTGCTTGAATACACTCTCGGCCAATTTGTCGGCGAGTATGAGGAGATCGCCCTTTTTCGCCCAGTTGTCAGCAGGTGCGTCAACGATTTCGTAGAGACCGTAGGAAATTTTCGGCGAAAAGCTGATCGCACGGTTTCCCGGCAACGTCCAAGGCGTCGTGGTCCAGATTACGACAGATGCTTTTCCAACAAGGTCGAAAGCCGCTGCGACGTCGTTTTTATTCCCGCCTTCGAGCGAAATATCCGCGACCGGAAACTTCACCCAGACCTGATCGCTCGTGTAGTCCTCATATTCCACCTCCGCTTCAGCCAACGCAGTTTTCTCAACCACGCTCCACATCACGGGCTTCGAGCCGCGGTACAAAGTGCCGTTGACGGCAAACTTCATCAGCTCGCGCGCGATCTGCGACTCGGCGAAGAAATCCATCGTGGTGTAGGGCTGCGCCCAATCGCCCTCGACGCCGAGGCGCTTGAACTCCTCGCGTTGTACGTTAAGCCAGTGCTCGGCATAGGCGCGGCACTCCTGCCGGAAGGCCACCATCGCTGCCGGATCGGACAGGTTCGGCTTCGTCTTGTTCTTCGAGCGGTAGTTTTCTTCCTCGATTTTCCATTCGATCGGCAGGCCGTGACAGTCCCAGCCCGGCACGTAATTAGAATCGAAGCCGAGCATCTGCTGGCTGCGCGTCACCACATCCTTGAGGATCTTGTTGAGCGCGTGGCCAATATGGATGTTGCCGTTGGCGTAAGGCGGGCCGTCATGCAGGATGAATTTATCGCGGCCCTTGGCAGCGCCGCGAAGTTGGCGGTAGAGGTCCGCCTTCTCCCAGCGCGCGAGAATTTCTGGCTCCTTCTGCGGCAAGCCGGCGCGCATCGGAAACTCCGTCTGTGGCAGGAACAGTGTCTCGGAATAGTCGCGCTCGGGCCTCGACATGGCGGGCTATGTAGCAGGCCAATCGGCTAAATGTCACCCAGCACCGGAAACGCGTTGCCGACGCGCTTGAGCGCATCACGGGCCTGGGCGACATCCGCCGCCATGTGGCGCTTGAGGGCGTCAATTGATTCGAATTTCTGCTCGTGGCGGATCCAGCCGATGAAGGCAACATCGATCGCCTGCCCGTAAAGGTCGCCGTCAAAATTGAACAGGAATACTTCGAGCAGTGGCGCGCCGTCATCGAACATCGGGCGTCGGCCGAAGCTCGCCACGCCGTCATGGCGCTTGCCCGCGGCTTCGACGCGTACTGCATAAATGCCGTGCTTGAGACCACAAGAAGAGGCGAGCTTCAGATTGGCGGTGGGAAAGCCGAGTTCGCGACCGCGCTTGTCGCCATGAACGACTTCGCCCGACACAAACCACGGCGCGCCCAGAAGCTCGGTTGCCTCCACGACCCGGCCTGCGGCAAGGGCGGCGCGTACCGCGCCGGACGATACCGGTCTGCCCTCGTCCTCCAGTGGCGGCGCTACGTCGACAGCAAACCCGAGCCGCGCACCCTGCTCGGCCAGAAAGCTTGGCGAACCAGCGCGATTCTTCCCGAAATGAAAATCGAAGCCAATCGCCGCACCGCCGATGCCGAGCGCACCTCTGAGAATCTTGCCAATAAATTCCTCCGCCGAGGTCGCGGCCAGCGCCGCGTCGAATTTCATAATAATAGCACCATCGAGCCCCGTCGCCGCCAACAGGCGTAGCTTATCGCGCTCGCTGGAAAGCAAAAACAATGATTCCTGCGGCCGCAGGAACTCTCTCGGATGCGGTGTAAAGGTCAGTGCCGCCGCCTTGCGCCCAAGTGTGCGAGCGCGCATTAGCGCAGCACTGATCACAGCGCGATGACCGCGATGCACGCCATCGAAATTGCCAATCGCCACCACTGCGCCGGCAAGCGGCCCG
>JBARNC010000004.1:0-5206 GCA_049802775.1 Pseudolabrys sp.
CCCGACGATGACCATCAGGTTGACCGGCCGGTCCATTCGCCACCATGTGACGTCGACGGGGTCCATTCGTTCGCTGGGTGCCATCATCCATTCCCTCGCAAGCTGATGGGGCCTGACGCTATAGCTATGATAAATGATGGCGAGGCTAGGCCACAGCCGCCAGAATCGCGCGGCGGCGCGTGCGAAGTTTCGCGTGCAGGATTTGACCCCCGATCCAAGATGGGTACCGCGACTTGAGCGATAAGGAAGACGTGGTCCAGCGGCTGCACCGTCAACTCGACCTTGCGACCGAGTTGCAGGCCTCCGCCAAGGCCAACCCGGATATCGAGGGGGCTCGCGAGCGCCTGCGCGCCTGGCAGGCGGTGCGTCTTGCGCGCACACACGCCGACCTGCTGGCGAGTCCGCGCATGGGGCCGGCCGCGACTTTCTTCTTGACCGATCTTTACGGCTCCACCGACCTCAGCAAGCTCGCGGGCGACGTGAAGCGGATCGTGCCAATAATGACGAAGTTCCTGCCGGTAGCCGGGCTGGAGACGGTCGCCGACGCAATCGAATTGCACGCGCTCTCGGAAGAGCTGGATATCGCCATGGTGAAGGCGCTGGGTAGCAGGATCAGGAAGCTGGATGCGACCGCCTATGGCCGCGCCTATCGCAAAGTCAACCGGCGCGGCGACCGCGAACGGCAGATCGCCCTCATCCGGGATGTTGGACAGGCGCTCGGCCGACTCATTGGTCAGCCGTTCGTATCGAGCGCGCTCGGCCTCATGCGCAAGCCGGCGCAGTTGGCCGGATTTGGCGAGCTGCAGGCTTTCCTCGAGCGCGGCCATGACGCCTTCCGTAAGATGGGCGATACCAAGGAGTTCCTCGGCCTGATCGTCAGCCGTGAGCGAAAGCTGCTCAAGGCGCTGTTCGCGGGAGATGACAGCCTGCTCGGCCAATGAATCGGGACGCCTATTTCATATTGGCGCAAATTAGCTTATCGCGCTTGATCTAGATCATTGTCTCGGGATGACGGTGCAACAGGTTGAGACGCCTTGCGGAGTTGCCGCAAGCGTGAGCAGCGCGACGCCAATCTCCATGGCAAAGCCGCCCGGCAGTAGAGGAGAACACGGAACAATGGACTTGCCGGTCGGCACCGAATCCGACGCCATGCGACGCATGGAGCTGTCGTTCCATGCGCTCCGGGTAGCATCCCGCCGGGACATCGACGTTCCGCTCGCGGTCCGCCGGGATCGCCTCAAGCGACTAAGTGCGTTGCTCGATCTGCATCGCAGAATTTTCGAAGTCGCCATCTCGGACGATTTCGGCCACCGCTCCGTTCACGAGACGCGCTTCGCCGAGGCGGTGACCGTCGAAGCCGCCATCAAACATGCGCTTCGACATGTTGCGCGGTGGATGGCTCCCCGCCGCGTTCCGACCGACTTGCATTTTCGGCCGGGATCGAACCGGCTGCTGCCACAGCCGCTCGGCGTCGTCGGAATCATCGCTCCGTGGAATTATCCGCTGAACCTGAGCCTCACCCCCGTCGTCACGGCGTTGGCGGCGGGCAACCTAGTCATGATCAAGCCGAGCGAACGGGCGCCGACGTTTTCGGCCTGCCTGAACGCGGCGGTGACCGAGTATTTCAGCCCCACGGAGATAGTCGTGGTGGAGGGGGGCCCGGCGATCTCTGAGAGCTTCGCGGCGCTACCCTTCGATCATCTGCTCTTTACCGGATCGGCGCGCATAGGGCGGGTTGTCGCGGCGAGCGCGGCCAAGAACCTGACGCCGGTCACGCTCGAACTCGGCGGCAAGTCGCCGGCGATCATCGACCGTTCCGCCGACCTCGCCGTCGCCGCGCGTCGAATTGCCTTCGGCAAATCGCTCAATGCCGGGCAGACTTGCATCGCGCCGGACTATGTCCTCTGCCCCGCCGATCTGCAGGATCGGTTCGTCGAGCTTTTTTTTGCGGCGGTCTCGACGCTGTACGGCTGCGACCCGGGCAACCCCGACTACACGTCGATCGTGGACGCCTCCCACTATGAACGCCTGGAACGTCTCATCGCCGACGCCGCGTCCAAGGGCGCGCGTATCGAAACCAGAGCCGACAGGCTAGAGGAGTGGAAGGCGGTGCGTAAGCTTCCCCCATGCTTGGTCCTCGCGACCAGCGACGACATGCTGATCCGCCACGAGGAGATCTTCGGTCCGATCCTCTTAGTCATTCCGTACGAACGGATCGATGAGGCGATCGCCTTCGTCAACGACCATGACCGACCGCTGGCGCTCTATTGGTTCGGAACCGATCGCGAGGCGCGTGATCGGGTCCTTCATCACACCGTGTCGGGCGGCGTCACCGTGAACGATTGTCTCGTGCACATTGCCCAGGAGCATCAGCCGTTCGGCGGCGTTGGAGCGTCTGGCACGGGCAGCTACCATGGCGAATGGGGCTTCCGCACCTTCACCAAGGAGAAGCCGATCTTCTACCGGTCGCGACTGAGCGGTCTCGATCTCTTGCTGCCTCCCTATGGCCCGGCCTTCGACCGGGTCATCGGGCTGCTGCGCCTGATCATTTGAGCTCGCGCCATGGACGAGCTCGACTACCTGGTGTTGGGCGCCGGTTCCGCCGGCTGCGCGGTCGCCGGCCGGCTGAGCGAGGATGCGGGAGTCACGGTCGGCCTGCTGGAAGCAGGCGGCACAGGCGACAACTGGATCGTCGACACGCCGCTCGCCGGCGTCCTCATGGTTCCGACGCGCATCAACAATTGGGCGTTTGAGACCGTGCCGCAGCGCGGCCTCGACGGACGGCGCGGATACCAGCCGCGCGGCAGAGCGCTCGGCGGATCGTCGGCGATCAACGCCATGATCTACACCCGTGGGCACCGTGCGGACTATGATCATTGGGCGTCGCTCGGGAACGAAGGCTGGTCGTTCGCCGACGTTCTTGCCTATTTCAAGAAGTCCGAATGCAACGAGGATTTCAGCGGCGAATGGCACGGCCGGGCCGGGCCGCTCAACGTCGCCAGACTGCGCACCGATAACCTGTTTCACCGGATCTTCCTGCAGGCCGCACGCGAGGCCGGCTTCCCTATCTGCGAGGATTTCAACGGACCCGAGCAAGAGGGCCTCGGCCTCTACCAGGTGACGCAGAAGAACGGCGAACGTTGCAGCGCCGCGCGCGCCTATATCCATCCGCACCTCGGCAAACGGTCCAATCTTCGCGTCGAGTGCAGGGCGCGCGTGCTGCGGATATTGGTCGAGGGGAACCAGGCCATTGGCGCTGAGTATCAGCAAGACGGCCGGCGGAAAATCCTGCGGGCTCGGCGCGAGGTCATCCTAAGCGCCGGCACGATCCAGTCGCCGCAGATTCTGATGCTATCCGGCATCGGCGATGGCCACGAATTGCGCAGATTCGGCATCGAGGTGGTACGCCACCTACCGGGCGTCGGTCGCAACCTGCAGGACCATCCCGACTTCGTCTTCGGATACAAGGCGCCAAGCCTCGACCTCCTCGGCCTGTCGGTCGCGGGGTTGCTGCGGTTCGCGCGGGAGTTCCGCCGTTACCGCCGCGAGCGCCGCGGCATGGTGACGACGAATTTCGCCGAGGCCGGCGGATTCCTGAAGACCCGTTCCGACCTGACTATCCCTGACATTCAGCTGCACTTCGTCGTCGCGATCGTCGAGGACCACGCGCGACGCCTGCGCGCCGGCCATGGCTTCTCGTGCCACGTCTGCCTGCTGCGGCCGAAAAGCAAGGGCGCGGTTACGCTCGCCGACGACGACCCGCTCGTTGCGCCCTTGATCGATCCGAACTTCCTCGATCACCCAGATGACGTCGAGGGCATGGTTGCCGGCTTCAAACTCACGCGCCGCCTGCTGGACGCCCCGGCGCTCGCATCCGTGCGCACCCGCGATCTGTTCACCGCCGATGTGCGCAGCGACGACGACATCCGCGCTGTCCTGCGGCAGCGCGTCGACACGGTCTACCACCCCGTCGGCACCTGCCGGATGGGCATCGACAAGCACGCAGTCGTCGATCCGACTTTGAAGGTGCACAGTTTCGCCGGCCTGCGGGTGGTCGACGCCTCGATTATGCCAACCTTGGTCGGCGGCAACACGAATGCGCCGACGATCATGATCGGCGAGAAAGCCGCCGACATAATCCGAGCGGACGCGCGGGCACTTTAGCGCCAAACGCAAGAAGCTTTTCGCACCATGCGTCTCGTCACTGCTTCGTTGAGCTACGCCATATAGCTATCGAAACGCATGCGACACCTACGATCGAAAGTTTAAAAATCTAAGTCGAGAATTTTCGGTCGATCTCCTTCACCCGCTCGCTCTGTCGCTTTTTTCAACGCGCGTTCCCATTGCTCCGGCTCGGCGTCCTTTCGAGTTTTCAATGCCGTATCCGAAACGCCAAATTCGCGATGCTTCAGACATCTGAACCACACGCCGTCGACGAAAGTACCCGGCTCAATTTCCTCCGCCTCCGCTTTGCAAATAGGACATGTCGCCATCGCAATCCCCTGTGGTGTCAATGATCATGCGCTAGATCGGCGGCAAATGCGATACGCCTGCGGGGCACCTAGAGCGCCCTTGGGTGCGTTTTGGCGCGTTCGACGCTTCGTGACACCGGCGAGCGCATGCCGGCGACTGCAGGCGCGAAATCATCAACCGAAATTTTTCACTCATTGCCACGGCGAAAATCCCAAATCGCGTCGAGCGCTGCGATCAAATTAATGTTTTGATTTTGTTAGATGAATTTGGTGGGCGCACAAGGACTCGAACCTTGGACCCGCTGATTAAGAGTCAGCAGAAAGTGTAATAATTTTAAGTCCCATTCCGACAAATTTTCCATTCGTTCCCGGATTGAATGGCAAGAAGAATCTGGTTTTGTCGGAATGGAATAGCGGTCAGAAATGCCCGAGCAATACAACCGCCTGACGCTCCTTATGCCAACCCGCCCTGACCTCAGATGACGCTTAGAGCCGATCCAAGAAGATTGGATTCGAGGTCGAGTAACGTCTGGCCGCCCACGACACCGATGCCATCATTACGAAGCCACTTGGCCGGGAAATATCCTACAAATGGACGCCTGCGAGCCTGGCAATTCGATCAACCCGTCGCCGGTTTTCGCCAAAAGTGTCTAGAACCTATCTCAAAATTGCTGACCGCTGTCGATCAGATATAAATGGGAAATGATTCGGCTCACCGACGAGCAGTGGGAACG
>JBARNC010000005.1:0-1681 GCA_049802775.1 Pseudolabrys sp.
CCGGGACCGTGACCACCGGCACCATCAGTCCGGGTGTTATCTGGACGGGCCGGTATTACCAAGTTGGCATCGAGGCCATGATATCCATCAACCGGCAAAGCGGCACCAGCGTCGGTGTCATCGCGCAGTTGCATCTTTACCTTGACGACATTTTCCCGAACACGATTGGACGACCGCTGTTTGGCAACACTATCGCTGCAGGGAGGCCGATGTTCGGCAACTGATCATGAACCGGTCTTCCATCATTATCGTTGCGCTTTTGAACTTCTTGCTTCCGGCGGCGCCCGCGCTGGCCCATGCCATGCTGGATCACGCCAACCCACGCGTTGGGAGTTCGCAACCTACGGGGCCGCGTGAAGTGACGCTGTGGTTCACCCAGAATTTGGAGCCCGCATTTAGCACCATTGAAGTCCGCGACGAGACCGGTGCCGTGGTGTCTAGTGGTAAGGCGCAGGTCGACCGAGCCGACCGCACGCAATTGCGTGTGGCGCTTAAGCCGCTGCCGCCGGGAACATACAAGGTTATCTGGCGTGTTCTGTCGGTGGATACCCATCGCACCCAGGGCGATTTCACATTTCGCGTTGGGCCATAATGCACGACCAGCGGAGGACGTGCCGTGATTGCTGATCCGCTGGTCTTGGTACGTGGCGTGCATTTTGCCGCAACACTGCTGGCCGGCGGCACGATCGGCTTGCTAGTGCTCATCGCAGAGCCGGCCGGCACCAAGGCCCGCGCTAACTTCGTGGCACTTCGCCACCAGCTCACTGTTCTGATCTGGCTCGCGCTCGCCATGGCGATCCTCTCAGGCGTGGCATGGCTGGTGTTACTAGCATCCGACATTCTCGGCGCTTCCATTGCCGAAGTTTGGCTGCATGGTGGCGCCTGGCCGGTGCTGTTCGATACACGCTTTGGTCAGGTGTGGTGCGCGCGCTTGCTTCTCGCGCTGCTGCTCGGTCTGCTGATGCTTCGGCCGGCGACACGAAGTTTTCAACTTGCCGCCGCCGCCGCCTTGATTGCTCTGCCCGCTCTCATCGGCCATGCCGGTGCCACACCGGGGATTGCTGGAGACACTCATCTCGCCTCCGACATGGTGCATCTCTTGGCCGCTGGCGCATGGCTTGGCGGCTTGCCAGCGTTCGCGTTGCTGCTATGGCAAACGCACCGTAGGGCTGAGGCGACTCGGTCCAATTTCGCAATCGAGGCGACCCGCCGGTTCTCGATCGTCGGCATCCTCAGCGTCAGCGCCTTGCTGGCGAGTGGTCTCATCAACAGTTGGAATTTGTTGAGTGGTCCTCGCGATCTCGTCACGACCGACTATGGGCGGCTGGTCGCGCTCAAAATCGGCCTGTTCATCGCCATGGTTGCCATTGCCGCAGTGAACCGTTTTTACCTGACGCCACGGCTACCCGAGCCAGCTGCGCTCTGCGGCTTGCGACGTAATAGTCTGGCCGAAGTGGGCCTCGGTTTATGCATGCTGCTCGTTGTCGGCATACTCGGCACTCTGCCGCCCGTCGCGCATGTGCATCTGGTACCTGCGGATATCCCGCCCGATGTCGCTTTCGTGCACATCCATGCTCCCGGGGCCATGGCCGACGTGACCGTCGACCCTGGCCGGGTCGGGCAGGTCAAAGTACGCATTCGAGTGCTGCGTGATGATTTTTCGGCCTTCCCGACAAACGAA
>JBARNC010000006.1:0-4734 GCA_049802775.1 Pseudolabrys sp.
CGGCTGCCTTGACTGAAATCAGCCAGCCCTTTGGTTGCATATCCGGCCTCACGTGCGCTAGTGCGTCTAATTGCTAGTCGCGCTCTAATGCTCGCAGGATGTCAAAATAGAAGCGGTCCCGGTCGTACCAGTGCAGCGAGTGTCTGCTCGGCTGGGACCGCCACAAGGGGAGGAATCCTCCGCTCAGCCGATATCAATAACGAATTGGCAAGGTCTGGCTTTGATGTAGCTCAAGCCCACAAACTTTTATTTTGCAAAAATTTTCAAGTTTGGGTGTGAGGGTGCGCCAGGTCAGTCGATTGGTGAAACGTCCGCACATGGGAGCATTTTAGTATCCTCCGCTTCATGACGTCAGTAGGCCCGTTGGCTCAAAAGCGGAAGCGACTTCGTTTGATTTTGATGTCCGCTGTTACTCCAATAGCGGACAACCGCGGGTGCGGTTGGAATGTCCGTTTTGTGCCAATAGCAGACACATTTCGAGTCGTCCTTACAGCTTGCCGCGCGCAAGGGAATTAGTGCGTCGCACCGCGAGCGAGATCAACAATCACCACAGTGATTGTTTGTCACTCATTGATTCAAAAGCGGAAAGTCTTTTATCGGCTTACGCCCAGGAAGCGAGCGTAGAAATGCATAGATGTCGGTCGCCTCTTTGTCCGACAAGACACTCGTTGAGTAGGCCGGCATATCGTTCGGCGCATCGCGCAGATAGGCCAAGAAGGATTCAACCGGCATCTCCACTTGTGCGATCGCGGGTGCTGGATAATTCATAGCGCCACCCTGTCCGGCACGGCCGTGGCATGCGAAACATCCGTCAGCGAGATAGATGCGCTTTCCATTGGCGGCATCGCCGGAACCTGCATTCTGCGCCAGCGCCGCCGCGGCAAATCCGAGCACCGCAAATGCGGCCGCAACAAACGCTACTGCAGTGAAATGTCCGAACCGCGCTGTGAGCTGTCTCATGGCCATCTCCTCAGCGTGGGTCGCAAACGACATCGACCAGCGCGGGCTGACCGGTCTTGACCATCGCAATCGCACGCTTCAGTGCGGGGCCGAGATCCTTTGGATCAATGATTGGCCCTTCGCCGTAGACGCCAAAACCTCTTGCGACCGTAGCGTAATCGACATTCGGATCCTTGATCGTAGTACCGATCTCGGTATTCGCAATGCCTCGGCCGTGGCGCGCGGCCATTGCCTGCAGATACATATATTCCTGATGATAAGCGCGGTTATTGTGCACGATGTAGAGCATCGGAATGCGATGGTGTGCAGCCGTCCATAGCGTGCTCGGTACGAACATGAAATCGCCGTCGCCGCCGAAAGCAAGCGTCAGGCGGCCATGCTTCTTGTTGGCGAGGGCGGCGCCGAGTGAAGCGGGCAGATTGTGGCCGACGCCGAAGCCGCCTGAGAGCCCGTTCCATCGATATGGCTTGTCGATATTCCAAAGTCGTTGCGGCCATGTGAGTCGGATCGAGCTGCCGACCAACGACCAGTCCTCATCTTTAATCTGACCGTAGACTTCGGCACACATCCGCGCTGTCGTGATCGGACTTGCATCCCACCCGATGGTTGCATCGGACTTCGCCCGCTCGACCACTGCGAGTTTGGCTGCCGCGAGTTTTTTTCCGCGCGCCTCAAATGCTGATTTCTTGGCGTCGTCGACCAGACGCTTCACCTGCTCGATCAACGTCGGGAGGCTCGCTTCCGCGTCGCCGGCGATGGTGAGATCGGCCTCTTGGTAACGGCCGAAATCCTGATAATTGCCCTTCAAATAAAGGTCGCGGCTGCCGAGCGTGACGATCTTCGTGTCTTTCTTGTAATTGGCCCGAGAGGTACGCACGATGCGATCGTTGAAGGCATTCAACGAACCCCACAAAGAGCCATGCAATGCCTTATAGCGGCCCACGTGTCAGACAACGACGAATTGGCCCATCATGCCGGCATCCTCGTGCTCGAGGATGTGGCAGTGATACATGTACGGATGGTGAGGATCGGCAAAATCCGCGAACTCCGCGATGAAGCGCACAGTCGAGCCGGGATCGACCAGAACCGTATCTTTGAGACCCTGTTCGTGCGGCTGCGGCGGAGCGCCGTTGCGGTCAAGCACGCGGAATTGGATGTCGTGAATATGGAAAGGATGCGTGAGCGACGTCGTGTTTCGGATTTCCCAGATCTCGACACTGCCCAAAGGCACCCGCTCATCGATGCGGTCCATGTCCATCGAACGGCCATTGATGCCCATCGATCCATCCATCGTGGGCCCGGGCATCGGCCCCATGCCCATGGTGGTCATGTCCAGCGTGAATGTGCGGGTGCGCGCGGCCTGCGCTGGATTCCATTGCGGCACGCGGATGAGCCGTTCAGGGATCGAGACATCGACCGGCTCCAGCTGCCCTGCCCGCAACTCAATGATGGGAAAGGTCTCGTTGTTACCGCCCATGCCGTGCATCATCATGCCCGAGCCCATCGGGCTGGCGATGTCGGGATAGCTCATCAACGTGATCGTCTGATCGGACTGCATGTCGACAAGCAATTCGATCCGTTCACCTGGTCCCAGCCTTACACGGCGCATATGCACAGGACGCTCAAGCAGACTGCCGTCCGAGCCGATGACTACGAGATCGGCGGCGTCGTTACGGCCGAGCATGTAAATGCGGGCATTTGAGCCGTTGAGTATTCTCAAGCGTGTGCGCTGTCGTCGCAACTCAAGGTGTGGAGCAACAGTGCCGTTCACCAGAATGACGTCACCTATATAGCCAACCTCGGCATCGCCCATATTCGACATATATTCGAAGCTGCCGTCGGGTTTGAAGCGGCGATCCTGAATTAAAAGCGGGATATCGTCGACGCCATAATCCGACGGAAGATGGAGAGCGCGAGTCTCGTCATCCTCGATAATGAAAAGTCCGGCGAGTCCGCGCACTACCTGTTCGCCGGTCTGCTCGAACATGTGGGAATGATACCAGCAAAGTGACGCCTTTTGCTTGATTTCGAACGACGGCTCCCACACTTTTCCAGGTTCGACCTCTTGGTGCGGGCCGCCATCGTGGCGCGCGGGGATGTGCAAGCCGTGCCAGTGCAGCGCCGTCGGCTCGGTCAGGTTGTTTTTCACCCGCATAGTGACGCGATCACCAGCGCGGGCGCGAATTGTCGGCCCTAGATACGCACCATTGATTCCGAGCGTTGGCGTCGAAAGACCCGGCAGGAACGTGGAATTCCCGGCCGCGATACCAAGCTCGTAAATTTTGTCGGCGCCGATTGTACCTTCGATCAGCTCTGGAAGCTTAAGCGGATTCGTTTTATATGCGGCTGCTCTGGCACGAACCGGAAGAGCAGTACCAAGTACCGTCGCTATCGCTCCCAGGACAAAATCGCGGCGAGAAGGCATCATGTAATATTATATGAATTCATTTTCCCAGCTCATTATTGATGCAGATCAAGGCATCGCCGTCTTGCGGGGCCCGGTATCCATCATTGCTACGTGATCGAACTCTATTCGGCGGCTACCTTGCGTGGTCTGCAATGTCCGCTTTGGGTCAAAAGCAGACATGTGCAGCGCAATAGCCCATGTCCGCTTTACCCCCGAACGCGACCGCGAAAGCGGATTTCCGCACAAGGTCATGTCCGCTTTACCCCCGAAAGCGGACATGTGCGATGCAACTAGGGATGTCCGCTTTGGGCCAAAAGCGGACATCCACGTGACACCCTTTTTGCATGCCCCGACAGACGTGTAGCCATATACTCAAGCCTAAATTGCGCGAGGCGTTAGGCGGCCTGGGCAGACTATTCTGGCGCAACTCTTGTGCATCGTGAACAGGAGAACATCATGGAGATCATCGAGAAATCCCGAGAGACGGTTGAGCAACTTCTTGCTCGTCGCAATTTGCCGAAGACATATGAGGAAAAGTGCCAATATGCCCTCGACCTGGTCGACATGCATTTACATGAGGAAAATCCTGACCGCATCGATGAATGCATCAAACTTTATACCGAGGATGCCATCTGGGAGACGCCCGCTCGCAACGTTAGCTATCGAGGGCGGGAGACGATCAAGAACATGTATCTGCGCGTGTTCAACTCCGCGGAAGGGATCGCCTTTCATCCGGTCGAGCGCTTCGCAACGCCCGACCGCGTATTCGACGACATGTGGGCGACGTTTCGCATCTCGGGCGATGGCTTTGAGAATTGCCCGTTCCCCATCGGCACCAAGGTGAAGATGAGATTGCTGCACAATTTCCATATCCGTGATGGAATGATCGCCAAGGAAATCGGTTACGAGATATGGCGACGCGACGATTAGAGGACAAAAATCGCCTCGATTTTCTTGGGCTGCGCATGTCCGCTTTTGGCCCTTAGCAGACATTCTGCATTGCACTCGCGATGTCCGCTTTGCCCCCAAAAGCGGACATTTGCGGTGCACTAGCGCATGTCTGCTAAGGGCCAATAACGGACATTAGCCAGCTACTGACGGAAGTATTTGCTCAGTTGATCCAGATCCGGCAACATTGGGTGAGAAACCCTGTCATATCCGGGCACTGGAATGGAAACGTTACTGACATCATCCGTATCGTCTCAAATTTTCGCCTTGATACTGATGCTGCTTGCAGTAGCGTTCGGATATTACAAGGGGCGAAACGCGGCTGTCGTGAGCGGTCAGTGGACCGCACCCCGTTTCGACCGGACAGGTAGCGTAGCTCGATGTCGGTGTCCTATGTGGCGCGGCGAGCGGGGGTCGCT
>JBARNC010000007.1:0-5061 GCA_049802775.1 Pseudolabrys sp.
GCGTTGAGCTTGGAGGAGGCGCCGAGCTCGGTTAGCATCTCGCTCGCGATTCGGTGAATACGCATGCCGGCCCATTGCGCGCCCTCGCGGTCGCCCGGATCGCCGGCTTGCCGAAGCAATGCGATCATACGAAGTTCCTTCAGCAGAACCGCATTGAAGGACACCTCGTTCAGCCGGTTGAGAATCTCTGAGGCGGAGCGCGGCGATCTTTCGCGTTCGACCGGATTGATCTGAACGAGAATGGTGTCTTGTGATTTGCACTCCCGAACGAGGGGCGTGATCGTGGGATTGCCAGAATAGCCTCCGTCCCAGTGGGGCTCGCCGTCGATCTCTATGGCCTGGAACATGGTGGGCAGACAAGCCGAGGCGAGCAGAACGTCCGGCGTAATAGCATCGTTCTTGAACACGTGACCACGGCCGGTCCGAACATTGGTAGCGGTGATGAAGAGTTTCATAGGTGCTCGCGCCAGCCGTTCGAAATCGATTGTTTCGGCCAGAATTGCTCGCAATGGATTGTTCCCCATCGGGTTCAAGTCATAGGGCGACAACAGGCGAGACATGAGATCCATGGCGACATAGATAGGCGAAGAATCCAGGGTCCAGCGGCCGAGGATCACATCGAGTGGTCCGCGGCGCAAAGGACTGAAGCGAGCCGCCTCGGATACGCACCTCCAAAAATTCTCCAGAGCGGTTCGGGCGCCCGCGGCCCCGCCTTTGGTATGACCATCGACAAGCACCGCGGCATTCATCGCTCCCGCCGACGTGCCGGAAATGCCATCGATTCGAAGCCACGGTTCCTCGAGCAGACGATCGAGCACCCCCCACGTGAACGCGCCGTGAGAACCGCCACCTTGCAGCGCGAGGTCGACGAGAATTGGTTCGCGATCGAACGTCACCATGGCAAGCCTGAGCCGATCTGGCATCCGAGTCTGTTCAAAATTGACCGCTTTCAAACTGCTAGACGCGGCTTCGGTTGGAATGTCCGCTTTGTGCCATAAGCGGACATAGTGCTCTCTTGTTCAATCACCTCGTCTATTCCGCAATCGTCTGGCGCGGAACTGCCTCGTAGTCATTGGCATGCGCCACCTTCGCGCCCTTGGCTTTAGTGCCCGGCATGATCTCAAAGCGCGGATCGAAATCGACCATGGTCGAGGCAAGCTGTTTCAAGATGCTTGCGTCGCCCTGCACCTTCGCAGTGCCGTCGGCAATCTGAGCCTCGAGCGTTTTGGTACCCATCATCGTTTGCTCCAGGTCCGACCGGTTTATCGTCATGGTCAAGTTGGGTTTTTCGGCCTGATAACCCTTGATGTTGGTGAGCGTGGCGTTCTCCAGCTCGACAATGAACTTCTCGCCGTTGTCCGGCGTGACGAGGTTGATTGTGAACCGCATGCCTTCAGCCTTGCGGCTGTCCATGCGGATGCCCAGAAAGTTGAGGAACAATTCGGTGGACATCGCGCGGATCACGTCGGGGCTGCTTGAATTGACGGTCTCTCCCTGCGGAATTCCGGTCCGGAGTTCATAAGCGGCGGCGAGGTAGCTGTTTCGCAGGCCTGGATTTTCCTGCTGGTATCCGAGTTGCTCGAAGATGTCCGCCAACAAGTCCTTGGCTGGCTGGTTCTGCGGTTCGGCCTGCACGAGTTTGTTTACGATTTCTTGGGCGTGCAGATACCGCCCCGCGTCATGCAACTGCCGACCCCGGTCCATGATTTTTTGCGCGCCACCCATCATTTCGACGTAGAGCGGGGCGGAGTCCCCCGGCGACAGCGGAATAAGGGTCGTTGGATTGCAATCCCAGAAACCGAGATAGCGCTGGACGACGCCACGGCTGTTGTGCTGAGGGGAGCCGTGATAGCCGCGGCAGAACCACTTGTTCTGCAGGCCCTTCGGAACCTCATAGACATTGTGAATTTCGTTGATGGTCACGCCCTGATTGGCGAAATGCAGCACCTGGTTGTTCATGTGCGCGTACAGATCGCGCTGCCCGCGGAGAACTTCCTGGATCCTCTCGTTACCCCAGCGCGGCCAATGGTGAGAGGCAAACATCACCTCGGCTTCCAAACCGAAACGGAAGAGTGCTTCGCCGATATATTTTGACCAGTTCAACGGATCGCGCACCGGCGCGCCCCGCAAGGTGTAGATGTTGTGCAAGGATGCAATGACGTTCTCCGCCATCCACAGCGCCTTCATCTCGGGGATGTACGTGTTCATCTCCCGAGGTGCTTCGGTGTTTGGCGTGTTCTGGAAGACCATCTTGATGCCATCGACCTCAAACTCCTCGATGGCCTTTTCGACGTAACGGTTGGGCGCAATCAGGCCAATCGCACCGGATGACACGGCTTGGCCGAGGCCCTGACCGACATAGCCGTGTGGACTTGCAGGCAGCAGGAGACCGTATTGATAGAACAAACGCCGGTTCATGGCGTTGCCGGCATAAACATTTTCGGAAACCGTAAAATTCATGAAGTCGATGGGAGCGATGACGGGAACCTTCCCAGACCTCACATCCGCTTCATCGACAATGCCAGGCACCCCACCCCAGTGGTCGCCGTGCGTGTGCGAATAGATCACGGCCGAGACCGGCAAGCCCTGGCCGACGTGCTGCTGAAACAATTTCCACGCAGCGCGAGCCGTTTCCTTGGTGACAAGGGGATCGAAAACGATCCAGCCCGTCTTGCCGCGAACGAAGGAAATGTCGGATAGGTCGAAGCCGCGAACCTGGTAGATGCCAGGGATAACTTCGTAGAGCCCGTAATTGTTGTTCAGTTTGGACTGACGGAGCAGCGAGGGATGAATGCTGTCGAAGTCGTCCTGCTTGTCCAGGAATTGGAATCGCTCCATGTCCCAGGCGACGTGACCGGCGTCCGCCATGATCTTGAGGTCTTTCATGGGGGCAATAAGCCCCCGCTTCTGCTCTTCAAAATCTCTCTTGTCTGCAAACGGTAGGCCGCCACGTGCCTGCTTGAGCACATCCAGGGTATATTTCGAGGGCGCTTTGCCCTCGGGGTGAAAGTGCTCCTTTAGCGGGACGGTCGCCACTTGTGCCCGTGCTGGATTATCCTCCAGCACCAGATGACCAGCGACAGCGAAGGCAGTGCCAGCAGCAGGAAGGGATTGGATGAACTGTCGTCTTGTGGACATCGCGCGCTCCAATTTGACCGTACCGGCCCTACGGAAGGCTCAGCGAATGTTCTCTAGACGAATGCGGGCATTCTGAATTGACCCATATCAATGTGCCGCATTAGGCTCCCGATGTCCGATCATTCGCGACCGCGTCGCGTAATTGTTGCTCGACAGTCACACTCGCCGGAGTCCTCGTCCATCGTGCTGATGGTGGTCTATGTCTTTTGTGACACGGCGTCTTAAGCTGCTGGCGCGGAGGCGACGATGAAAAGAGAGGAAAAGTTCATAAATCGAACAGCGCGCTGCGCGCTCTACGCCTCGATGCTGACGCTGGGCGCTGTCGCGATAACGGCAAGGCCAGCGATTGCCGACGAAGGCGGCGTCAGCTTTTGGGTGCCCGGCTTTTTCGGAAGTCTCGCGGCGACACCGCAGCAACCCGGTTTCTCGCTTGCCACGATTTACTACCACACGTCGGTATCGGCCGGCGGGAATGTTGCCTTCGCACGCCAGGTCAATCTCGGCCACATTACCGCAAATCTTACCGGAAACGTGAATGCGGATCTGGATGCCAGAGCGGATCTCGGCTTCTCAATACCGAGCTATGTGTTCGCCACTCCAGTCTTGGGTGGTCAAGCGACCATGCTCCTGATCGTGCCGTATGGACGCAGCCAGGCGTCTGTCGATGCAACATTTACCGGCGCGCTGGGACCGATCGGTTTTACAAGGTCTGGGAGCCTCAGTGAATCGGTGACCGGTTTCGGTGACTTGGTCCCGCAATTCAATGTGCGCTGGAACGCGGGTGTTCACAACTTCATGACCTACATCACGGGAAACTTGACTGTAGGAGCCTACGATGCCGACCGGATCGTGAATCTCGGCATTGGGCATAACGCAATCGACGCCGGCGGCGCCTATACGTACTTCAATCCAAAGACCGGACAGGAGTTTTCGGCGGCGCTCGGGTTCACCTACAATTTCGAAAATACCCATACGCAATACCAGAATGGCGTCGACATGCATCTGGATCTGGGAGCGTCACAGTTCCTGACCAAGCAACTTCAGGTTGGCCTCGTCGGCTATTGGTACAATCAACTCTCCTGTGACAACGGCGCGGGGGATCGTGTCGGCTGTTTTGAATCGCGCGTTGCCGGTATCGGGCCACAGATCGGCTACATCATCCCGCTTAGCAAAGACTATCAGGGCTATCTCAATCTCAAGGGCTACAAGGAATTCGCCTCTCAAAACCGGCCTGATGGCTGGAACACGTGGCTCACTTTCGCGATTACGCCAGCCGAACGCAGCGCGGCGCCACCGCCATCCCGGCGCATGGCCACGAAATAAAACAACGGCATATCGGCTAACGAGAGTTTCGCGTTGCGTCGCCTAATGCCCTTGATTTTCTAAGGTCCTACGCTCGACTTGTCCGCTGTTACTCCAATAGCGGACAAAATTGTGCGTCACGGCGAATGACGCTAAGTCCCAAAAGCGACATCACGCTAACCAGCCTCTAATCTGCTCTGGCTTTGATTTAGAGCAAGGCACAGACCAGACTTCAGGTTCATTCATTTGTCCCTGTTCTTCGCGGGCGACGGTCGTCGCACTGGTAGCATTGCTCCATCGGAGTGCTACAGCGATAAAAATCGTCGGGAATCATCGGTCAAGTGTGGGCGGGAGGCCTGGCCCCGAGGATGGCAACTAAGCCCACCACGAAGATCGTCAGCAACTGATAAGTTTCTAAATTTATCACGATGACCGGATGTCCGCTTTGTGCCAATAGCGGACATCACAACCGCCTATCCGCGCCGTGCTCTCCGCTAGCAGTCCGCTGAAAAACCTATCGCCGCGACGATAATTTGATGATTCAGTTTTCTATCGCGAATCGTCGGAGGCTGGCATGCGGGGAGCATTTGAGGATCAGGGCGGGTTGTTTTCTTATATCTC
>JBARNC010000008.1:0-20951 GCA_049802775.1 Pseudolabrys sp.
ACGAGCCTCTGGTGGCGGGTGCCTGGATGGGTCTCGCTATCAAAACCGACGGCGCAGCAGTCGCCGGCGGTGCTATTACCGAGTCATTGATTCTCGCGCAAAATGCCGCGGAGGGTATCAAGTATCAGCCTGGTTGGATTCTGGGCACGGCGGCTACGATCAAGGTGTTCATCGACATTTTCATCGGCATTTGGGCCTTCGTACTCGGTTACATCTGGACCAATCACATCAATCGGACATCGGACAAAGCGAGCGTTCGGGAAATCTGGGAGCGCTTCCCGAAATTCGTCATCGGTTTTGTGCTGACCTTCGCAGTCGGGCTTTACCTCGCGCTGGGGACGCCGGCGGACATCGCTTCGAAAGTGCCAGCGGCAATGGGAGAGGCCAACACGATCCGTGTCGTCTTCTTCATTCTGACGTTCTTCTCAATCGGAGTGCTCTCCAATTTCAAAAAGCTTTGGCAGGAGGGCATCGGCCGACTTGCCGCAGTGTATCTGGTGAGCCTGTTCGGTTTTGTGATCTGGGTCGGGCTTTTGATTTCATGGCTGTTCTTTAGCGGCGTCAAACCACCACTGGCCAGCTGAGCGTAAGGAGCGAACCATGTCGCAAGCAAATGTCGGCGAGGAACTTCGCAAGGCCGCGGTCGAACCCCTTCTGCCGATCGAGAAAAAGCTGATCGGCTGGAGCCTCGGCGTCGGCCTGGTCCTGCTTGTCGTCCTCGCCATCGTCAATCACCTGTTCCCGGCGTCGATCTGATGCCTTCGCACTATGACGGCGCTGATCGCGCCGCCGAGAAATCAGTAGCAAAATGTCGCCAATCCCGAAGACAGCGCCGTTCGCTGAAGAGGAAATAGATCTCCTCAACCGCGTCGTCGGTCCCGCCAGTGCCAACCAGCGGGCCTGGCTTGCTGGCTTCTTGGCGGGGTTCGATGCGGCGTCGGCAGGCGCGGCTGCGCCGCAGCCGGCGGCATTGGCGCGGCCGGCGGAGCCATTGACCATCGTCTATGCTAGCGAGTCGGGAAATTCCGAAAAGCTCGCTGGCGACTTCGCTAAGGCCGCGCGCAAGAACGGACTGAAGCCGACAATCATTGATATGGCTGAACTCGACCTGTCGGCGCTCGCATCGGCCAAGCGGCTTGTGGTGATTGCCGCCACCTGGGGCGAGGGCGAGCCGCCGGGACGCGCCGTGCGCGCCTATAATGAATTGATGAGCGAGGGCGCCCCGCGCCTGGATGGCGTCGAATTCGGTGTGCTGGCGCTGGGCGATACTGCCTATGCGGAATTCTGCGCGATCGGCGAAAAGATCGACGAGCGGTTGGCCGCACTTGGTGGCAAGCGCATTATCGGCCGCGTCGATTGCGATCTTGACTTTGCCGAGCCAGCCGCGCGCTGGATAGGAGATGCGGTGAAGGCGCTCACGCCGCCGAACGCCGGTGGGCGGGTCATTGAGGTCGATTTCGGCGTCAAGCCGACAGCATCGCCGGGCACCGATATTTTTGAGGCCGAAATCATCGAGCATGTGGATCTCAACTCCTCACGTTCGGACAAGGAGACCGTTCATCTGACTCTAATCTTCGAGGGCGGGGCTCCGGCCTATGAACCCGGCGATTCGCTCGATCTCTATGCCGAGAACGATCCGGACTATGTGGACGAGTTGCTGAAAGCCGCCGGCCTATCGGGCGACGACAAGCTGCGTATCGAGCTCATTAAATCGCGAGACGTCACCACGCTCTCGCTCAAGACCGTTGAGACCTATGCAGAGAAAACCGGACACCAATACGTCAAGGCGTTGCTCGCTGACGGCCAGGCGCGCGAGTGGATTGTCGGGCGGCCGCTCATCGACCTGATCGCAACCTTCCCGATCCCGCTCGACGCAGAAAAATTACGTGCGTTAACGCGACCGCTCGCCCCGCGCGCCTATTCTATCGCTTCCTCGCGTCGCGAGGTGGGAGATGAGGCGCATCTACTCATATCTGCTGTGCGCTATGACAGCCACGGCCGCGCGCGCAAGGGTGTTGCATCGAACTATGTCGCTGAGCGGCTTAAGCGCGGCCAGCGCTTGCGTGTGAAGCTCAAGCCAAATAAGCACTTCGCATTGCCGGCAAGCGACCGTGACATCATTATGGTCGGCCCCGGGACCGGGGTCGCGCCATTCCGAGCCTTCGTGCAAGAACGCCGCGCCACCGAGGCCAAGGGCCGCAACTGGCTATTTTTCGGTGACCGCACCTTCACGCATGACTTCCTTTACCAGCTCGACTGGCAGGACGCGCTCAACGACGGCGCGCTCACGCGTATGGATGTCGCGTTCTCGCGTGACACGCCGGAGAAGGTCTACGTGCAGCACAGAATCTGGGAGCGCCGCGTAGACTTGATCGAATGGCTCGACGGCGGCGCGCACTTTTACGTTTGCGGCGATGCCAAGGCGATGGCGAAGGATGTGCGTGCCGCGCTTGTGCGCGCCTACGCCGACGTGAAAGCTACGTCCCCCGAGGCAGCCGAGCGAGCGGTGGTGACACTGGAGCGCGAAAAGCGCTATCTGCAGGATACGTATTAATCCTGCTCCAATTATTGGACGGCCATGACTGACGACGTCTCGCGCAATGAGCGAATCAAGGAAGCGAGCGACTATTTGCGCGGCACACTGGCCGAGGGTCTGCGCGAGGAAATCACGGGCGGTATCATCGAGAACGACCAGCAGCTGGTGAAATTCCACGGCATGTATCTGCAGGACGATCGCGACCTGCGGCCGGAGCGAACGCGCAAGAAAATGGAGAAAGCCTTTGCCTTCATGATCCGGGTGCGCATTCCCGGCGGAGTGCTGACGCCGCGCCAATGGCTCGCACTCGATGAAGTCGCCCGAGTCTACGGCAACGGTACCATGCGGCTGACGACGCGGCAGACGGTGCAGCTCCACGGTGTGATCAAATGGAACCTGAAGGCGACGTTGAAATCAATCGATGCCGTGCTGCTCAATTCCATCGCGGCCTGCGGCGATATCAACCGTAACGTCATGTGCAGCGTGCTTCCGGAGCAATCGCGCGCGCATGCTGCGGCGATTGAACTAGCGCAGTCCATATCCGAGCACCTGTTGCCGCGTACGCCAGCGTACCGCGAGATCTGGCTCGACGGTGAGCGCATCGCAGGCGGTGAGGCGAAGGTCATCGAGCCGATCTACGGCAAGACCTATCTGCCGCGTAAATTCAAGGTCGTGGTGGCGGTGCCGCCATCAAACGATGTCGACATATTCGCGCACGATCTCGGCTATATCGCGATTGTCGAAGAGGCAGGCAATATTGCGGGGTGGAACGTGACCGTCGGCGGCGGCATGGGTATGACTCATGGTGAGATGGATACTTACCCGCGTACTGCCGAAGTTATGGGGTTCTGTAAGACCGCGGACGCTACCAAGATCGCCGAGGCTGTCGTCACTGTGCAGCGCGACTGGGGCGACCGCAAGAACCGCAAGCATGCGCGGCTCAAATACACGATAGAGGATCGGGGCCTTGACGTTTTCCGAACCGAAGTCGAGCGCCGCGCCGGCGTTAAGCTGGCGACGGCAAAGCCGTTCACATTCACCTCGACAGGTGATCGCTATGGCTGGTCACAAGGTGACAATGGACGCGGACATCTGACGTTGTTTGTGCAGAACGGCCGCGTCCATGACGTCGCGGGTGCGGCTCAGCAATCCGCTTTGCGGACTATCGCGCAGAGGCACGAGGGTGATTTCCGCATTACGCCGAACCAGAATCTCGTTATCGCGAACGTGCCGACGGGGCAGCAGGACGAGATCGAGCACATCGCGCGCCAAGCGGGCTTACGCGCGCCTTGGTCCGGTCTGCGCCGCAATTCCATGGCCTGCGTCGCGCTGCCGACTTGTGGACTCGCGCTTGCCGAGAGCGAACGTTATTTGCCCGATCTCATGACCACGCTAGATGAGAAGCTCGCGGCCCATGGACTTTCTGCCGACGACATCGTCATACGCATGACCGGTTGTCCGAACGGCTGCGCGCGCCCCTACCTCGCCGAGATCGGCTTGGTCGGCAAGGGGCCAGGGCGTTACAATCTCTATCTTGGCGCGGCCTTCGATGGCTCGCGCATGAACAAGCTATACGCCGAGGACCTCGATCACGCGGGCATCGTCGCCGCGCTTGATCCCGTATTTGCGGCCTACGCCAGCCGCCGTCAAAAGGGCGAGCGCTTCGGCGATTTCACCATCCGCGCCGGCTTCGTGGCGGCGAGCGCTAACGGCCGCGAGTTCCACGCCAACACCGGGCCACAGCGCGCGGCATGAACGCATCACGCAAACCGCTTGAAACGAAGCTGCCGCGCTTAAGGGCGCTGTCGCGGCTGCCAGTGTTTTTGGCACTGGGCGGCAAGCGCGCGATTCTGGCCGGCGGAAGTCCGGTGGCGGCCTGGAAGGCGGAGCTATTGTCGGCATCGGGCGCGCACGTTGACGTTTTCGCGGTTGAAGCATGCGACGAACTGCTCGAGCTCGTGGCGGATCCGCCGCGCGGCACAATTACGATTAATCGGCACGCTTGGGTGCCTGAAGATTTGAAAGGGGCCGCGGTCGCCATCGGCGCATTCGAAGATGATGAAGGCGCTGCGGCATTTGCGTCATGCGCGCGCGCCGCTGGCGTCCCAGTCAATGTAATCGACAAGCCGACATTCTGCGACTTTGCCTTCGGCGCCATCGTCAATCGTTCGCCGCTGGTCATCGGAATCTCCACTGACGGGGCGGCGCCGGTATTTGCGCAGGCGATCCGCGCCAAGCTTGAGGCCCTGCTACCCAGCGGCTTCGCCGGTTGGGCTGCTGCCGCTGCGCGCTGGCGCGATGCGGTGAAGGCCTCAGGGCTGTCGTTTTCCGCACGCCGCAAGTTCTGGCAGCTATTGACCGCCCATGCCGTCACCGACCCCGAGCATGAGCCCAGTCAGGCAGATTTCGACAGTTTCATCGCCGAGGTGAGGGGACTAGGGACAGCGGTCGAAACTGGGTCCGTAACGTTGGTTGGTGCCGGCCCAGGCGATCCCGAGTTGCTGACCTTGCGCGCTGTTCGTGCGTTGCAATCGGCGGACGTGATCCTGTTCGACGATCTGGTTTCTCGCGACGTGCTCGACTTCGCGCGTCGTGAAGCCAGAAAATTGCTGGTCGGCAAGACCGGCTTCGGACCGTCATGCAAGCAAGAGGACATCAATACCTTGATAGTGAGCCTCGCCAAGCAGGGCAAACGTGTGGTTCGTCTCAAAGGCGGCGATCCTCTGATTTTCGGCCGTGCGGCCGAAGAAATTGCGGCCTGCCAGGCCGCGAATATCGCGGTCGACGTGGTACCCGGTATCACTGCTGCGCAGGGCGCTGCTGCAAAGCTTGGCCTATCGCTTACCGACCGCAAACGGGCGCGCCGGCTGCAATATGTCACGGGCCACGCCAAGAACGGCGCACTGCCGAACGATCTGGATTGGCAAAGCCTGGCCGACCCGACGACCACCACGGCGATCTACATGCCGACGCACACGTTCGCAGCATTGGTCGAGAAAGCGACTGCTGAAGGCCTCGATCCGCAGACGCCATCACTAGCAATTGCCCGCGCTACCCAACCTGACCAAACGATCGTCGCCGCGCCAATTGGCGAACTTCCTGAGCGGCTCGCGCAAGCGGATCTGCCAGGCCCAATACTGGTCATGATCGGCCACGTTATCGAAGATCAAATATCAGCGCTCGGGGTGAGGAGCCGGCACGGCTGAGGTCGGACTACTTCTAGCGCGTGTTGTAGCGGATCGGCACGACGATCGGGATCTGAGCACCAACGACTTCAGGCGGCGGCGGAGGCATCGGTGACGCGCGCTCAGCCAAGGCGACTGTCTCGCGGTCGAGCACGCTCGATCCGGAACTGCGCGTGATGTGCGGATGGTGGACGCCGCCGCTTCGGTCGACGTTGAACGCGAGCTGCGCCACGCCGTACTCGCCTCGCGATTGCGCTTCCGGTGGAAATCGCTTGTAACGCTCGAGCCGTGCGACCAGCGCCGATTTCCAGTTCGGCAGCGCGTCGGGATTGCGCGAAGCTGCGCCCGGCGTGGGCGCAGCCGCGCGTTCAGCTCGTTGTTCCGCCGTGCTGGGAGTACTGGCGAGGCTGGCGAGCTTTTGTTTCCGCTTCTTCTCTTTAGGTTTCTCGACAGGCATCGGCATAGCCGGAAGCTCCGCTTCTTTTGCCAGGTCGGTTTTAATTTCGGCTTTTTCTATTGGCCTTTGTAGCTCGGTCTCGGGTTGCGACTCGGCCTGCCGCGGGCCGGGCGGCAATTGGCTCGGCATCGTGTCGGGCGCGACCGGCACTGGCGCGAGCTCAATCAAGATCACCGGCGCGCTGGCGACCGAATCGGCTGAGTCGCTCCACTGCATCAACAGAGCTGCCGCGCCGGCGGCGTGGACACACAGCGCGAGCACAAGGCTCGTTCCCCAACGCAGCGCATCCGGCCAGCGACGAACCGTCGGTGCTTCGCGCACGGCGATCAATGCTGCAGCTTCTCCGCTTTCGGCCCGATCAGCGTCACTTACGGATAGCTGGCGCGACGCAATTCGTTCATCAAGCACATCAGGTCGCACCTGCATGTCCGGCTTCACGTCGATTGAGGGGGCCTTTGGTCTCATGCAGCCGCTAGTGTAGCTCAATTATGTCATTCCGCGGGCCGCAATTGTAGCCTCATGGGCGTGCCGTTTTCAGGCGTCCTCTGATTGAACGGCGGACGTTTTGAGGGCATGGTCCGCTCTGCCAATCATCGAAGGACGCGTGCCACTATGCCTTTCACGATGTCACAAGCCTCCCTGCCGGTCTTCGAGATCGGGCTCAATGCCCTGATGGCCGTGCTCGACAAGGCGGCAGCCCATGCGGCGGCAAAGAAAATCGATGCGTCGGTACTGATCGGCTGGCGACTGGCGCCGGATATGTTTGCGCTCGGCCGCCAGGTGCAGGCCGCTTGCGATCAGGCGAAGAACGGTGCTGCGCGGCTCGCCGGCATTGAGCCGCCAAAATTCGAAGACACCGAAACCACCCTCGACCAGTTCAAGGAACGTATTGCCAAGACTGTCGCTTTTCTGAAGGCGCTCGACACCAAGGCGATTGATGTCTCATCCGAGCGTGAGATCACCTTCCCGCTTGGGTCGAACAAGGGGCAGATGAAAGGCGGCGACTATCTAAACCATTTTGTGTTGCCAAATTTCTATTTTCATCTTACCGCTGCCTACGCGGTAACGCGGAATTTTGGTGCGGAAGTCGGCAAGCGAGACTTTCTCGGTTCGATTCCGATCAAGCGCATATGAACGAAAAACAGGCCCCTGGGTACAGATTCCCGGGGCCTATTGCTTGAGAGAAACTGTAGATGGCTAATTCAGCCGCTTGGCCGCTTCCTGAGCCAGGCTGACGTCGACGTATTTCTCGATGTCGATCTTCTTTTTCACGAAGCCCAGGTCCTGGGTCATGTCGACGTTGCGCTGCAGGGCCTCGACGTTCGGTAGTAGGTTTGGATCGCGATAGGTGTCGGCCTTGGTAAACAGCCAGCCGAACCGCTCCGGCGGCACCTTGGTCACGTTGGAGGCGATCTTGGCCGCCTCGTCGTGGTTCTTCGGGTCGAGATACCAGCGCGTGATGCGCAGCATATCTTCCATGAAATCAACCATGGCTGCGCGGTTCTTGTCGATGAACGACTTCCGCGCGGCCCACACAATCATCTGCGTGACACCGATGGCTTCCCGTTGCTCGAAAAGGACTTTGCCTTCCTCCTTAAGCTTGGGATTGAGCGCGAAGGGCAACACGGCCGGAACGAGGTCGGCTTTCTTGTCCGAAAGTACGGCCGGCATGGTCGGCAACGGTGCCTCGATCATTGTGTAGTCGCGCTTTTCCTCGAGGCCATGCTTCTTCAACATGGCGCGCATGGCGACGTCGACTGCACTGCCGCCGCCATTGGTCGCGATAACCTTGCCCTTGAGATCCTCGACCTTGTTAATGCCGCTATCCTTGCGAACGTAAAACTGTTCGCTGAAATAGCCAGGGACGCCGTCCTGGAATTCATCGGCAATAACGCGAATGTCGTCGAGCCCGGCATTTTCGATTGCGATTGCGAGTGAGGAATAGGCGAGGTTGGACACTTCCAATTCATTGTTGGCAATCGCCGTAATCATTTGCGGCGTGCCCTGGTAACGAATCGACTCGAGCGTGTAGGACTTGCCCATATGCACGGCCAGGTCCTTCTTTTCGAGAATGATCGAGGCCCAGTTTGCGACCGGCGCCACCCATGACATACGGATTTTCACGGGCTCGCCGCTGTTGGCAGGGCTGAGTCCGAAAAGGCCGAACGCGCACGCGCCGGCCAGCGCGAATTTCGGAAAGCGCATGATTTTCCTCCCACTTTTGCCGGGCTTGCACGTTCCATGGCAAGCTTCTCGTCGCGAACGGCAAAGATTGTCGGGGGTCCAACGGATTTTGGCAAGTGCGTCGTGCGGCCGAATGCCTGCTATCCGGTACAATCAGGCCGTGCTCGGATCGTGTGTTTCCTGGTGCCAGACCAAGAGCCGACGGCGGATCAGCGCCATAGCTTTGACCAGTGCGTAGCCGACCACGGCAATCTCGACGATGCCAGCGAATACGCTCGTAGAATTGGCAAAACGCGATGCTGTCATCATGGCGCCGCCAAGGCCATAGCCGCCCATCAGCATCTCCGTCACTACCGCCACGATTAGTGAGAGCGGCAGCGCCACTTGCAACCCCGTCAATATTGTCGGCAGCGCCGCCGGCAGCACGATCTGCCACAGCAATTCGCGTTCGCGCGCGCCCATGTTTCGCGCTGACCAGATCAGCTCGCGCTCGACGCCTTGGATGGCGATCACGGTCGCCGCCACGACCGGGAAAATGGCATCGAACACGATCATAGTGATCTTGGAGATGTCGAACACGCCGAGCCACAGCATCACCACCGGCAAAAAGGCGATCTTCGGCATCGGAAATCCGACCGAAATAATCGGATCGAAGAACCAGCGCGCCAGCGCATTGCGCGACATGGCCATGCCCAATACGACGCCGCCAATTGCGGCGATCAAAAAGCCGACCATGGCCCGATAGAGCGTAACGGCTGTATTGATTGTGAGATCGCCGGAGGCTGCATCGCTCCAAATTCGCTCCAGCACCTTACTCAGCGCTGGCAACTGGAACGGTGTGACAACGCCGCTGCGCGCGACCAGCTCCCAGGTGGCCAGCAGTATTACGATCGATATGATCCGTGCGCCCGCCCAGATCGTAGAGCGCAGCACACGCAATGCCGGCGGTGCCAGCGGGGCCTGATCTATTGCCGCCATAGCAGCATCCGATGCACGAAGATCTGATAGATACGGTCGGCGGCGAAGCCGAGAAGGGCAACGCTGAACACCACCGCATACATGGCATCATAGGTGCCGTTGGCGCCGAGAAAACCGATCAGATAGCCGAACCCCTTCTGCGCCACGATCAGTTCGGATGACACCAGCAAGATGAATGAGAGCGCGAGCGCGGTGCGGATGCCGTTGAGCAATTCCGGCATGGCGCTCGGCAATACGACGTCCCACAGCATACGCAGCCGGCTCGCGCCCATGCTGCGCGCCGACCACACCAGTACTTGTTCGCTTGAGCGCGCGCCGTTAAAGGCGCCGATCGTTACTGGCAGCATGCAACCGAGGAAGATCAATAGAATTTTTGAGCCGTCGCCAAAACCGAGCCAGATTACGGTCACCGGGATCAGTGCCGATTTCGGCAGCGGATAGAAAATTTCGACGATCGGCGCGACCAGCGCGTTCATCAGCTTCCACCAGGCCATGCCTATGCCCAGGAGGCTGCCCACAATGATCGATAATGCCAGTCCCGCGCCAGCACGGTAAAGCGAAGACGCGCCATTGGTGATGAGCTCACCGTCCTTGATCATGTCGATCCATGCGGCGATGACGTCGGACAAGGGCGGCAGCGCGGTATTCGATACCAGCTCCAGCCGCGCCACTATCTCCCAGGCAATTGCTAGGAGCAGTAGTGGGAGGTAGCGCATGATCTGTTTCATGGTACGCGCTTGCCTTGTGCCTTTATGGCTTCTTCCTTCACCAGGTTCCAGATTTCATCCACTTTTTCGACGAAGAACTTGTTCTTGAAGATGTCGGGATCGTTCTTGTCGAATTTTGTGTTGACAATTGTTTTGATGTGGCCCGGCCGCGCCGACATGACCGCCACGCGATCAGCGAGATAGACCGCTTCCTGCACGTCATGGGTGACGAAAATCACCGTCTTCGGCGTGCGCTGCCAGATGCGCAGCAACTCGCTCTGCATTAACCCACGGGTCTGTGCGTCGAGTGCGCCGAACGGCTCGTCCATCAGCAGGATCTTGGGATCGAAGGCGAGCGTACGCGCGATCGCGGTGCGCTGCTTCATGCCGCCCGAAAGCTGCGAAGGATAGCTGTCTTCGAAACCGGAAAGCCCGACCAGTTCAATGAAATCCATTGTGCGTTTTTCACGCTCTTGTTTCGGCATGCCTTGACGTTCGAGACCGTAGAGAATGTTGCCGCGCACTGTCTTCCAGGGAAATAGCGCAAAATGCTGGAAGACGATGCCGCGGTCGGGGCCTGGTCCGGCAACTTTCTTGCCGTCGATCAGAATAGCGCCAGTTTCGACCGGCAAAAAGCCTCCGATCAGATAAAGCAGGGTCGACTTGCCGCAACCGGAAGGTCCGAGCAAGGCGACAAACTCTCGGTTGGCGACTGCGAGCGATACTTCGTCAAGCGCCAGGACTTCGCGCCCGCGCGGCGGGCGATAGAGGTGGTTGACTCGGTCAATGACGATTTGCGCGGTTGCAGCCATGTTCGCATGCGGGCCCAATGGCCGCCATCTGTCAAGCTCCGCCCGCGCTGGCCCAGCTCTGACCTTGTCCTATAATGCGGGACACAGTCTTCAGCGCTTTTGAGAGGAAACCTCAGTGCCCAATACGCCTGTCGAAGCCCGCCGCGAGCTTGCGCTCGCCAACCGCATTGTTGCCAACGAAGGCGTGATCGACGCCTTCGGCCATGTGAGCGTGCGGCATCCGGACAATCCCAACCGCTATCTGCTGTCGCGCTCGCGCGCGCCCGAGTTGGTGACCCCCGAGGATATCATCGAGTACGACATTAACTCACAGCCGTTGCGTGATCCTGGCGTCGGGCAATATTCCGAGCGGGTGATCCACGGCGAAATCTACAAGGCGCGCCCTGAAGTGCATTCGGTTTGCCATCATCATTGTCCGGCCTTCATGCCGCTGCTTGCGACCGGTACCGACTACATGCCGATTTTCCATCTTGGCGCGGTCGGTGGCATCCGGCCGCCATTTTGGGACCAACGCGACGAATTCGGCGACACCAACATGCTCGTGGTCAAGCCGGAGCAGGGTGCCTCGCTTGCCCGCGCGCTCGGCAAGCATTGGATAGTGCTCATGATGCGTCATGGGGTCACCGTCGCCGGCACCAGCGTGCGCGATTGCGTGTTCCGGTCGGTCTTTTCGGCGCGCAATGCCGAGTACCAAGTGCGCGCCATGACGATCGGGTCCAACATCGCCACGCTGTCTCCGGGCGAAACGAAATTGGCCGGTCAGATTAGTGCTAAGACCACGGGCCTCACGCGCTCGTGGGAGTACTGGTCGATGCGGGTGGCCAACAAGGCCGGCGGCGGTGCGACCGCGGCCAAATATGCCAAAGCGGCACGCATAAAAGCCAAGCCGGCGCGCGCCAAAACCAGGCCAAAGCGTGCCGCGAAGAGACGGCGGCGTTGACAGATTAGGCTTTCCCGTGGGTCGCTCCTGGTGTTGAATGCTGCCCACCATGGGAGCGACAAAACAAAACAATCATGGGGGGAACCGCATGAAGATCTTCAAGAGAATCGTGGGCGCCCTCGGCCTCGTTGTGCTGCTTGCGCTGAGCGCGGGTTCGGCATCCGCCGAGGATACCCTCAAACTGGTCATCGGCCAGATCAACAATTGGGAAAATCAGCAACCGACGCTCGGGCAAGATGCCGGCATCTTCAAGAAGCATGGACTCGTGCTGGAAAATAGCGGCACGCAGGGCGCAGGCGAAACCATCCAGGCGGTAATCTCCGGCAGCGCCGATATCGGCCTCGGCGTCGGCCTTGCCGGCGCCATGCGCGCTTACTCCAAGGGCGCGCCTATCCGCGTGCTCGTGCCGGCCTTCACCGGCACCGGCGACATGTACTGGTACGTACGCTCGGATTCGCCGATCAAGAGCCTCAAGGACGCGACCGAAAACAACACCATCGCCTATTCGACCAATGGATCAAGTACAAACAACATCGTCGTCGCCTTCGTACAGGAATTCGGCATAAAGGCAAAACCAACTGCGACCGGCGGTCCGCCCGCAACGCTCACCGCGGTGATGTCCGGCCAGGTCGACATCGGCTGGGCTTCCCCGCCGTTCGGCTTGCAGGAACAGAAGGAAGGAAAGATTCGTCTCGTCGCGCACGGCAGCGACGTCCCCTCGCTGCGCAGCCAGACGGTTCGTACGTTGATCGTTAACGCGGACTCGCTGGAGGCCAAGCACGACGCCATCATGCGTTTTGTGGCGGCCTACCGTGAAACAGTGGACTGGATGTATTCCGATCCGAAGGCGCTAGAAATGTATGCCGCCAAGGTGAAACGCCCGGTCGAATTGATCAAAACGACGGTCGAGAGCTTCTACCCAAAGGCGGCGCTGCAATCAGATCAGATGGCTGACCTCGACGGCGCCATCGCCGATGCGGTGCGGCTCAAGTTTTTGGAAAAGCCGCTCACAAACGAGCAGATCGCGGAACTTCTGCAAATTCCGCCGCGCAAAAAATAAAGCTCGCAATCCCCGCATAAAATACAAACGGGCCGCTATGTTTAGCGGCCCGTCCATTTTCAGTTGTTGTCTCCGAGTGGCTTATTACTTTTTCTTCTTAGCCTTCTTTTTGCCGCCACCCTTCGCGGCTTTGCACGCGCCCGCTGTAGCGGACTTCGCCTGGTCCATCGCCGCGTAGCAGGAGTTGAAATAAGTAAACTTCTGCCCGCCCTTGGTCGCGCAAACCGAACCTGGGGCAGTCCACAAGCACGTCGCCGGCGGCGGTGGTGGTGGTGCGGCTGCTGCTTTCTTTTTCTTGGCTGCTTCGCTGGGCACGGCCGAACCGATCACGAACGCGACGGCAGCCGCGGCAACGAAAGTAACATAGGCAAGGTTTTTGATTTTCATGTCATTCCTCCCGACAATTAGACGGAACATAGTAGGAGGTGGCGCGCGACGATTACAAGAAATTTGCGGTTTGGCACGACACGAACCTGAACGCACGTTCATGTGGCCGGCAATTTAAAGCTGACCTTTGGCCACGACGCTGATGGCGCTGAGTATGGCGGCGCGGCCCAATTTCAGCGTTTCACGCACTATTTCCCGTTTGCCGATTGCGCCCATTTCGCGCTGGCGCTTGACGGTTGAATCGACCATGAGGGGGTCGAGGCCCAGTTCGCGCAGGGTTGCCGCCGACTCTTCCATTTCGGCGGCTCGACGCTCACCGTGGCTAGCCATGCGCTCTAGGTTGTAGTCGGCAATCTTTGTCCAATCGAGCGTCGGGTAGTTGTTTTTAAGCGATGCGGTTACTTCCTCCAGCACGCCGGCCCGACTGGCCGCGAGGAAACATTCAAGCGTCAGGGCTTCGATACCCTTGATCATAACGCTGCGGATCATCTTGATCGCCGCTGCCGAGCCGATCTTGGGGCTGACCACCGATAGTTGCATGTCTAGTTCGCGCAGCAGTGGCGAAATTTTTTCGGCATGCGGGCCGGAAATCAACAATGGAGTCCGGTGGCGGGCAGGGTGAATCGCGGCAATAACGGCCACGTCGACATAACTGGCACGCTCACCCAGCAGCCTGGCGGTTTCCTGCTTGCGGCCGGGCGATACAGAATTGATATCGAGATAATACGGGTTTCCGGTCAAATGCGGTGCGACCGAGCGCGCGGCGTCTACGCTTGACGCAGCCGTGACCGCCGAGATGACCATGTCTGTTTCGCGTACTGCGTCGCCCGCCGATGACGCCACGCGAACACCGATCGATTCGCCTGCAGTTTTAAGCGGTGCGCCAGCCGGGTCCGGAAACAGAATATCCCAAGCGGCGATACGTTCGATGCCAGCATCACGCAAGCCGGAAGCAATCGCCTGGCCGGCTTCGCCGAAACCGATGAATGAAATGTGTGGCGTGTTACGGCCGCTCATTGGCTCTCAGGAGTCCGGAACGCCAGGCACCGGCGGCGTTCCCTTGGTATGGAACGATTTGATTGTCTGTAACCCCCAGGCTTGTCCTTTCTTGCGTTCTGCCTCGGTCCAGCGGATCGGCTTCCAGTCCGGTGCCAGCACGAGCCGCGCGCCCGCGCAGGCAACTTCCACCCGATTGCCGCCCGGCTCGTAAACGTAAAGGAAGAAGGTCTGCTGGATCGCGTGCTTGTGCGGCCCAGTCTCGATATAGACGCCATTCTCCAGGAAGATATCTGCCGCGCGCAGCACATCCTCGCGCGAATCAAGCGCGAAAGTGACGTGATGTAGGCGCCCCTTGGTGCCAGTGTGATCGCGTGTGTAGGCGAAATCGTAGCTTTTGTTGGTCGCGGTCATCCACATGCCGGCCTCTGTACCGTCATCGAGCACAATTTGTTCGGTCAGCATAAAACCGAGATAATTCTGGAAGAATTCGCGATTAGCCTTGATGTCGACAGCGAGACCATTGAAATGGTCGATCCGACGCGTATTGATGCCGCGCGCAGGATATTTCTGAGCTTGGTTTTTGAGAGCGGGTTTCAGTTCTGGTGGCGGGTCGTACCATTCGGTCTCGTAGTAAATCTCGAAACTGTGGCCATCCGGATCCTTGAAAACAAATGTCTTGCCGTGGCCAAGGTCGCCGTCGCTCCAGCCGATATCGAAGCCTGACCCCTTCAACGCGGCGGCGCGACGCTCCAATGCCTGCGGCGAACGGGTGCGGAAAGCAGCATGGCCAAGACCGGAGGTTTTCGAGGCTGTGAGTTTGAGCGAATAGCGCTCATAGTCGTCCCAGCCGCGCAGGTAAACGCTGTCGCCTTTCTCGCCGCTCTGTGTCATCCCCATCACGTCAATGAAGAACTTGCGGCTCTCCTCAAATTTTGGGGTCAAAATTTCGACATGCCCAAGATGAGCGATGTCGTGAATGGGTTTGGCTGGCATGGGCTTCATTCTTTTCTGTCGTTTGATCAATTCTGCCGAAGCGCGCGCGCGAATGCTAGCACCAGATTGTTGGCCGGCATCGGCGTTATTTCGATGAGTGAAAGGCCAGCGTCGTCTGCGAGCGCACACAAACCGCGGATATCACGCACGCCCCATTCCGGATTCTCCGCTCGCAAATTGGCATCGAAGGCGGCGTTGCTTGGCGCCGTATGCGCGCCGTCGCGCATGAATGGGCCATAGACAAACAAACGACCGTCTGAGCGCAACAGTCGCCCAGCGCCGGAAAGCAGATTTTGTGAGACACGCCAGGGCGAGATGTGCAGCACATTGATGCATAGGATGGCCGCGAGCGGCCGGCCTATGTCTTCATCTGCTCGCCAATTCCAGTCGGGAATAGAGAGGTCAATACGCTGTGGCGCGCGCAAATTAGCGAGACCTTCGTGCTGGCGCCAAGCGGCAACGCTTTTCAGATGCAATTCGTAAATATCGCTCGGCCACCAGGTCAGGCGCGGTGCGCGACGCGCAAATTCGGTCACATGCTGGCCGGTACCACTGCCGAGTTCCAGAACGTCTCCATTTTGTCGTTCCAAAAACGCGGCAATCGCCGACCAAATAGCTTCGTGATTGCGGTGAAAGGCTGGACCGTCCAGTCGGCCATCAGCTGCGGGTGGCTCGCTATCTTTCCCATACTCAACGACGAATTTGGCCATGGTTACAGCCGGACACATTGTAAGACGCTATTAGGCACGCCCCTTTATTATGGTCAAAGGCAGGCTTCTGAGGCGGGAGGGCGGCACCGGCGGATTACAGCGCCGCCTTCGTTGTTTTTAGGGGTATGATCGGGCAATATGGCCGTTTCAGCGGGTAATCTCGCGGTCTATGCGTCGCCGTTGAGCGCGTCGGACGATCTTAGAAAAATAATCCGGGAGGATGAGATGCACAAACTTTGTTCGAGCGTTGCGCTGCTGGCTGCGGCTGCGCTGATGCTGCCGACTGCGGCTAGCGCGCAGCAAAAGATCGTTATTGGCATCCCGACGTCACCGCCCAACATCGTGCATATGCCGGTGATCGTCGCCAAGGAGCTCGGTCTGTACAAAAACGCCGGCCTCGACGTTGACATAGTGTCACTCGGCGACGGAGTGAAGGTCTATCGCGCGCTGCTCGCGGCCAACATTGATTTTGGCCTTACTCCTGGCGCCCCCACCATCATCGGCCGCTCCAACGGCGCCGAGGTGAAGGCCCTCTCGGCCAATCTTCCGAAATTCGAAGCCTCGATGATAGTGCGCGCCGACATCAAGACGATGGCCGATCTTAAAGGCAAACGCATCGGCATCCAGGAACCGGGCGGTTTTGCCGACCTCCTAAGCCGCAGCGTACTGCGCGCGGCCAAGATCGATCCCAAGGACGTCAACTTCGTTAGCATCGCAAGCGAAGACGTGCCGGCGCTGGTCGCCAATCAGGTCGATACTGCGATCCTGCATGTCGAGCAGGAAATGCTTGCGAAGAGCAAGGTGTCGGACCTGCACGCCATCGGGCGCATGTGGGAACTGCAGCCGAAGACGCTTTACACCTTCTTGTCGGCAACCGAAAAAACCATCAAGGAAAAGCCCGCGATGGTGCAGGCAGTCGTCACAGCGAACATCGAGGCGACTCGAATCATGTACACGGACAAAGCAAAAATCCTGCCGATCCTGGTCAAGCAAACTGGCTATCCGGAAAAGATTTTGTCCGAAAGTTTCGATTTTATGATCAAGGAATGCATCTGGGACGCCAATAGCGGGCTCAGCCCCGAGCGCGTCAATTTTACTGCCGACCTAATGACCAAAATCGGCAATATCAAAGAAGGCAAGACGCCCAAATATGACGAGATCGTCGACACGACTTTCGCGAAAAAAGCGATTGAACAGATCGGCGAATGGAAAGGTCCGATTTGTCCGACGGCGGCCTTCTGAGCGGCTTCGACGAGAAATCGGCGGGCGCCGCCTAATCGGGTGGCGCCCGTTGCACTAAGGAACGATACCGCGCTTTAGAAAGAATTACGATGAGCGTTGCAAATCAGGTTCATAGTGGTCATCTCGCAGACGGCGCGCCACCCGTAGAAGCCATCAAGGCGTCATGGTGGGAACGGCCCGCATTATTCCGTTATGGTTTCGTCGTGCTGATCCTTGTCGTCTGGGAGATCGTCGGGCCCTTTATCAATCCGATCTTCTTTACTTATCCGACGAAGATCGCCGCCGCCTTTTATGCGACGACCGTGTCGGGTGAACTGCCATACTTTCTCGCGCAAAGCCTGGAGGTCATGGTCTATGGCTTGAGCACTGCGCTCATCGTTGGCATCCCGCTCGGAATCGCGATGGCGCGCGTCCGCTGGCTTGACTGGGCACTCGATCTGCCGATTAACGCCCTTTACGCGACGCCTTTGGTCGCAGTGGTGCCGCTGCTCGTACTGTGGTTCGGCATTTATCTGAAAGCGAAAATTATCGTTGTATTCTTGTTCGCGATTTTTCCAGTCTTGATCAATACCTATCAGGGCGTGCGCGAATGCGACAAGAACATGCTTGAGGTGGCGCATTCATTCCGCTCGAGCGAATGGCGAGTGTGGCAGGACGTGCTGCTGCCATTCGCTGTGCCATACATCATCGCCGGCATTCGTTTGGCCATCGGCCGTGGTCTGATCGGCATGATCATTGCTGAATTCTACACCACTATCTCTGGCCTCGGCTTCATGATCACCAAATACGCCAACGTGTTCGAGATGGACAAAACCTTCGTTCCGGTAATCGTGCTGATGGTGCTCGGGGTCTCGCTCACCTCATTGCTAAAATGGGCGGGGCGCAGAATCGCTCCCTGGAGCGCTGCGAACCGTTAGGCGTCATGGCGTTCATCGCATTGCGTCTGGTGCCTTTGTCTGAGAAAGTTTGCGGGGTTGCGCCGAACGCGACGCGAAAAATACATGTGTCGCTCATTTGTGCATTAAGCGCGTGTTAGGCACGCCAGCGATCAGGCATCCTTCGAAGAGTCGATGTAGACCAACCCGGCCTTCGCGAGCGGTTCGCGCATTTTGTACATGTCGAGGCTGAGCGTGCCGGCTTCGAGCTGCTTGCGTTTGCCGTCTTCGTCGTCCTTGCGTTTCTGCGCTGTCTGCGCTGTCTCAATAGCAAGCTTCTTTGGGATCACCACCACGCCATCATCGTCGGCGACCACGACATCGCCCGGTTCGACGTTCACTCCTGCGCAGACCACCGGAACGTTGACCGCGCCAAGCGTCGCCTTCACCGTGCCCTTGGCCGAGATCGCCTTCGACCACACGGGGAAACGCATTTCGGAGATCGGCCGTACATCGCGGCAACCGGCGTCGATGACGAGGCCGATCACGCCGCGTGCGCGCAGTGCCGTTGCCAGTAATTCACCGAACATACCGTCCGTATTATCTGCGGTGCACCCGACGACAAGGACATCGCCTTTCTGGCACTGCTCGACTGCCACATGGATCATCCAGTTATCACCCGGCTGCGCCAGCACGGTGACCGCGGAGCCTGCGATCTGCGCGCCGGGCCAGATTGGGCGCATATAAGGCTTCATCAGCCCCGAGCGCCCTAGCGCCTCATGGGCAGTGGAGACGCCGACCGCGGCAAGTGTGCCAATGGCATTGCTGTCGGCACGCTTGATGTTACGAACGACGACGGGCTTCATTTCAATACCTCCTCCACGGTCGGGAACAGCCGCTGGTAGGCCTCACCATAGGTCATCGGCACACCGGTGTTGCGGCTGCCTTGGATCCCCCGATTGAGTGCGACCCGCTCATAATATGCCCAGAGATGTTTTTGGGCCGCGAGGATCTGAAAGGCCTTGTACTTCTGTTCCCAGACCTCGTCGATCTTCAAAATGAGATGGGGTTTGTAGTTGCACATCTCGGGCTGGTGCGGTTCGAAAAGAAACACAGGCGGCGCAGAATATTTGTACTTGGCGTCGGGCTTGTGACCCATGGCCTGTGCCACGACGCGTGTTTCCTGGGCGAAATGAGCAGCGTTCGGATGGTCGAAATTATATGGGTCTTCGAGCGCATGGGTCAGCACAAATGCTGGATTGAGTTCGCGATAGATATCAACCATGCGGTCGAAGTGCGCGTCGTTGAGCTTGAGCGGGTAGTCGCCGCAGTCGAAGAATTCGATTTCGGCGCCAAGCAATTGCGCAGCCCGTTCGGCTTCGTCCTTGCGGCCGGCCTTCACTTTTTCCAGGTTCGCGCCCGACTCTTTCCAGGCGAATTGGCTCTCGCCGCGTTCCCCATACGACAGGCAGACGATTTTGACGCGGTAGCCGCGCTTGACGTGCAGTGCGATGGCGCCGCCTGCCCGCCAAACGAAGTCGCCGGGATGGGCGGTGATAACAAGCCCGGTCTTCTGGTCCGGCATTGCGCAACTCCTTTTCCGTCCCGGATTGTTAAACTAGGTTGGGTGCCGGGCGGTCAAGCCGTAGGCTGGCGCGCATAGGTGGAGGCGTTTCACAATGGCAAATACCGGCGCGACGACTCTGCGCATTACCCTCGGTGACTATCCGCACACACTGCCGCTCAAGCGTGGGGAAATCACATCGCCCTGGCTGAAGCTCGATTTCATCGAGATGAAGCCACTGTATCAAGCATTCAAGCCGATGGTGCGTAAGCACGCCTACGATGCCAGCGAAATCGCGCTGGTCACCTATTTTCAGGCAAAAGAACACAGCAAAGGACTGACCTTGCTACCTGCCGCGATGCTGGCGCGCTTCCAGCACGGCACCATGCTGTTCAATGCCGACCGCGGAAAACTTTCACCGCCCGACTTGCCGGACAAGCGTATTGGCGTCCGGTCCTACAGTCAGACCACCGGTGTATGGATTCGAGGCATTCTCGAAAACGACTATGGCATCGATCTCAGCGGTGTGCAGTGGGTGACTTTCGAGGACGGCCACGTCGCGGAAGCGCGCGATCCGCCGGGGGTCATTCGCGCGCGCGCGGATCAGGACATCACGGATATGCTTATCGCCGGGGAGTTAGACGCTGCGATCTATGGCGCAGCACTGCCGAAGGACCCGCGGTTGCAAAGTGTGATTCCTGACCCGGACGACGCAGCGCGCGCCTGGTATGCCAAGCATGGCTTGGTCCCGGTCAACCATATGGTGGTCGTTACGGATGAGCTTGCGCGCTCAAATCCGAAAGCCGTCGCGGAGCTTTACCGCTTGCTGGAGGAGGGGAGAAAGGCTGCCGGTGTGCCCGCCGCTGGCAAGGTCGACACCGCCCCATTCGGCAGAGACGCCAACCGGCGTTGCCTCGACTTGCTCATCTCATATTGCGCGCAGCAGCAATTGATTTCGCGCCGGCTGAATTTCGACGAACTTTGGTGATGCGTGACGCGAAACGGGCCGGACATAAGGAGCAAACGATGAAAAAGACCTACACCGGGGGCTGCCAGTGCGGAAAAATCCGTTACGAAGCGCAGGCTGACATCGGCGAAGTCATTACCTGCAATTGCTCACGCTGCCGCAAGCTCGGGTCGTTGCTATCCGCCGTTGCGATGTCCGACTTCAAGCTTCTGTCCGGCGAGAACGATATGACCGATTACCAATTCAACAAGCGCACGATCCATCACCCGTTCTGCAAGACCTGTGGTATCCAGTCATATGCCTACGGCAAGGGGCCGGGCGGCAAGGACGTGGTGATGCTCAACGTCCGCTGTCT
>JBARNC010000009.1:0-6164 GCA_049802775.1 Pseudolabrys sp.
TGAGATTCTGAACGCATTCGAGCGGCGAGCGGCCTATCTATTTCCTAACAGGATCTCTGCAGGCGCTAAGAGCGGCAAGATGCCGGCGCCTTTCGCTCGTCAGCGCCGGCCCACCACCAGTTGATAAAGTCCGCCGAAGAATAATCGCTTATGCGCGCTGGTTGCGAACCAACCCAGCAGCCGACCGGTGATTTCTTCCCGCCACAAATCCAGTGCAAACGGCTCAAGCTTCGCAAACAGGATCGGAAAGAGGTAGCGCAGCGGATGCCACCAGCGCGGCCGCGCATAGTCGACGATAATGACCTTTCCCCCCGGCTTAACGACGCGAAGCACCTCACTCAGCGTTCGCTCGCGCCATTCGCGCGGCTGCTCGTGAAGCAGAAAAAACACGAGTACCCGGTCGTAGCTGGCATCGGGCAGCTTGAGATCTATGGCATCCATTGCCAACAGTCGTGCCGGCGCCCCCACGGGCAACTTGCCGCGCAGATTTTTCAGCTGTATCGGCAGAACGTCGACAATGTCGATCGATCCGCCGCCTATCGTTGCCCGTTGGCTCAAGCAATTCGTGAGGTCACCGTAAGCACAGGCCACTTGCAAGGTCCTACCGGACAACGATTCGCCCATTTCCGCCAGCGCAGCATCGCGCAACCGCGCGTAATTGCCCCAGAGGATGAGATTCACCAGCCATTGGCGCTCGAAGAGCTTCACTGCTTTTGGATGGATGTAAGCCCACCAATAGTGCGTGCTGAGATAGTCAGGAACCAATGCGTTCGGATAAAGCTCGATGGCTTCGCCAATCTCGCTTGGGTATTCGGGAGCGATGGGCAACACATTGTTTGCCGGTATCCATTCCGGTCGCATGAGTCGCACGGCCTGTTCCAATCGAGAACCAACTTTGTCAGCAATAGCGAAGGTGTTTCTTATCCCTGCATTTTCTTTTCAAGGATCTGACTCATTACCAGGAATGTTACTGGCCAAACAGCGACCCAAAGTCCCAGCCGCTCTGCGTGAGCCTCTTGCAAAGCCGCTCTTAGAGCGGGATCGTTAATACTGGCAAGAACTGGTCTTATAATTTCAATCCCCGACCCAAAGTACCATACCAGCCATGCGAACGGGACAGAAATGAGCCCTAACCAAAACAAGACTTGAGGTAACATTTTCATTTTTTCCTCCTTTGGACGTGTTGCAGAGTCTGTCATTCAGCATTGAGTGCCTTTGAACGTGGCTCCCGCGCTTGCCCGATCTTAAATCGTTCAATGCCTGGTCGGTACTGAAATCATCTTTTTCAGTCCACTTGAGCGGGATGCGTGGCACAGGCGTCGTTCTGAAATGTGATATACTTCAACATGTCCGTCGTAGTCTTCGGCACACAGGGAAGCGCATGAAGTGACGGGAATTGCCCACTCTTCTTGACGACCAAGGTGGGGCCGATCAAGAGGTGAGCGACCGCTGTCTATCCAGACGTTCTGGCATCGCGCGCGTGCGCGAAAAAATTATCTGTTCCATTAGTAGGAATTTTGCTCTAAGTCTAATTTTACGCGAAACTTTCTCGCGGCGCCGGAATCAGCTTCAGGCTGCGGACCCCCTGCGCGCCGCGGATCAGCACTCCTTCGATGTCGGCAGTTGCCGACGGACCCGTCATTAGGACGGCATATTTTGCCGTCTTGAATCGCGAGTCCTTATAGGCATGATGAAGATTGGGAACTATATCAGCAGGATCCAGCAACGCGACTAGATGTTGCGCGAGATAGCCAAGAGCGATCACCCCGAGTTCAGCCTCGCTAAGCCAGATCGATCCCGTTTCTGCAACCGCGAAAGCCGGCCGTACAACGGCAACGTCGACGTCGTCGAGCTCGGCCGGCAGCTTGATATCTTGTAATCGCTTGGTGCCCTTAACCTCCGTGACCGCGGAGCAAATAACCTGGGCCTGCGGGAAAAGTTCGGCAACCTTTGCGTTTAGATCGGTGCCGGGCACGTAATCGACGAAAGTGCCGCCGAGTAACTCAAGACCAGACCGAAAGCGATCGAGCAAGGACCGTATGTCATGATTGAACATTGGGACCTGCGGCATCGATACCGCGGGGCTCGGAGCGTTGGCCCGAACCGCTGCCAGTATCGTGTCTCGGCTCGTGCTCATCGCCTGCCCCTATTCTCGATGTACCACTCCCTGAAGGTCTTCGCCGGTGGTTGTGGTATCTCGCGCTGGCGTCCCCATGGATTGAACCAGTTGTAGATGGCGAAACGCGGCAGGTCCTCGAGCGCCGTTTCGGTTGCAGACAACGCCGCCCGGTACAGCTTGGGATTGCCAAAAAGTCTGCCGGCCGCCTTCATGGTCGCCTTCTTCACGAACGGCAGTTGGTTGCGCTCGGCAATGATGCGCCGCCATTTGTAGATCTGTTCGTGGATGTTGATCTTTACCGGGCAGACGCTGGTGCAGCTGCCATTGAGTGTCGAGGCAAAGGGTAGATTGCTGTATTTCCGGATATCGAAGGTCGGGTCAATGATCACACCGATTGGCCCCGAATAGGTTGCTCCGTAACTCAACCCACCGCTGCGCCGATAAACCGGACAGGTATTCATACAGGCCCCACAGCGAATACATTTGAGCGAATACCAGAAATCCTCCATGCCCAACCGCTCCGAACGCCCGTGATCAACCAACACGATGTGCAGTTCTGCTCCATCGCGCGGAGCTCGGAAATGCGATGTATATTGCGTGATGGGCGAACCCAAAGCGCTGCGCGACAGCAGCCTGATGAAGACGCCAAGATGCTCGACTTTGGGAATCAGCTTCTCGATTCCGATCGAAGCGATGTGCAGTTTGGGCAGGCTCGCGCTAAGATCCGCATTGCCCTCATTGGTGCAGACTACGAAGCCGCCGGTCTCGGCGACAGCGAAATTGGCGCCGGTCATGCCGGCGTCGGCGCGCAGGAAATACGGCCGTGTGGTCCGGCGTTGGCTCTCGGCGAGGTAATTCACGTCCTCATTACCAGGCTCGGTGCCCAACGTACGTGCGAACACGGCGGAAACGTCGCCGCGCAATTTGTGCACTGCCGGGACAACGATGTGACTTGGCGGCTCATCGTCGAGTTGTTGGATGCGCTCGCCAAGATCAGTCTCGATTACCTCGATGCCGCGCCTTTCGAGGAATGGGCGCATATCGCATTCCTCCGTCAGCATAGACTTGCTCTTGACCAGCGTTTTGGCGTCTCTGGCCGAGAGGATGTCGTAGACGATTTGATTGTGCTCGGCCGCGTCGCGCGCCCAATGAACCTCGATGCCATTCTTGATTGCGTTGCGTTCGAACTCCTCGAGGTAATCGCCGAGATGCGTGAGCGTATGCTCCTTAATGTCCGAAGCCAGTTGACGCAGTTCCTCCCATTCCGGGATGGCGTGCGCTTCACGGTCGCGCTTCTTGCGCAGATCCCATAACCGCGCGTCGTGGAACGCCTCGTGCTTTTCATTAGCAATGAAGTGCGATGCCGCTTCTGCATGATCGAGCCGCTTCATTCGCGTGCTCCATTGAGGATCTGCGCGATGTGAATGAACTTGATATCAAGACCGAGGCGTGCGGCGCAGCCCTTTTGGTGCATCAGGCAAGACATGTCTGCCGATACAATATATTCCGCGCCGGCGCGCAGGTGGTCGTTGACCTTGTCGTATCCCATCTTGGCCGACACCGGCTCCTCAAATACCGAGAAGGTGCCGCCGAAGCCGCAACATTCGTCCGGCCGCTCCGGGGTGACGAACTTGATTCCCTTGACCTTTCGAAGCAGGTCGAGCGGCTTGGAGAAAAACGGCTCGTTGATTTCCGAGGCAGACGCAGTACGCAGGTCCCGCAAAGTCGAGCATGTGTTGTGCAGCCCAACCCTATGGGGGAATTCGGCCCAGGGGAATTCGCCGACCTTGAGAACGTCGTGGAGAAATTCGACGAGCTCATAGACGCTGCCGCGAACTTTTGTGACCTCGGCGGTCTGCGGTATCGCATCGAAATGCGACCGCACGTGATGGGTACAACTGCCCGATGGCGTGACGATATAGTCGAAATCTTTGAAATTCGCGACGAAAAGGGTTTCGGCCGGCGCCGCGTCATCCTGGCAGCCGCTATTCGCCATCGGCTGTCCGCAGCAGGTCTGATCGAGCGGGTACGACACATCAACGCCGAACCGTTCGAGAATCTCCAGCGTCGCAACACCGACTTCGGGAAAAAAGGCGTCGACATAACACGGAATGAACAGTCCCACTCTCATTCCGCCACCTCCCTTTCTGCGGTTTCAGCCGTCACCGGCTGCGGTAAACGATTTGCCCGCGTCGGATCGAATTGCGTGCGTAACCAAGAGCAGGATCGCCTTCTTTCGGCGATCGTGCGTACTGGATTCCCGAAGGAGGGTTCTCAGTGCACTATCATGCCGGTAAAGACATAGGCCTGGAGCATGACCAGGATGCCCACCAGACAAGCCAGGGAAATTGAGTGGAAGAACACGAAGCGCAGGATCGAGCCTTCGTGGCCGAACCAGTTTGTGGCGGTCGAGGCAACGACGATCGACTGCGCGTCGATCATCTTGCCCATGACGCCGCCGGAGGAGTTGGCGGCGCCCATCAGAATCGGCGACAGTCCCAATTGTTCAGAAGTGACCTTCTGCAGGTTGCCGAACAGGATGTTGGACGAGGTATCCGAACCGGTGAGGGCGACACCCAACCAGCCGAGCAGTGTGCCGAAGAACGGGTAGAGCACACCGGTGCCCGCAAAGGCGAGGCCAAGCGTGGCGTCAACCCCCGACAAGCGGGTGAGGGTGCCGATCGCCAGCATCGCCGAGATGGTGAGGAGCGAAAAGGCGCAGACCTTAAGGGTCTTGCCGTATTCGACGACCAGCCTGACCGGCGAAAAGCCCATCAGGAAGCCGGAGATGATCGCCGCGATCAGCATGCCGGAGCCGGTGTAGGATAGCCAGGTGAAGGAAAATACCGCGCCTTCCTTGGTCGGTACCGGCACCACCGGGGCGACCTTGTTGATCATGTTATGCAGGCCCGGGACCGGGTAGTTCCAGGTCGCATAGACGTTCAGGATCGCCTTGATGTAATTCGTGCCCCACAGCAGCAGAACAATGCAAACGATGATCCAAGGCAGCAGCGAGTACCATACTTCGGCGGTGGTGGGCTTCTTCGACGCCTTGGCCGGCGTCTTTGGCATGGTGCCGGCAGAATCGTCATGACTCCGTAAGGCCGGCGAGGTCCAGATCACCTTCGGCTTCCAAACCATGAGGAAGAGAATCAGGCAGCCCATCGAGATCAGCGAAGCGCCGATATCGACGATCCAGGGATTGATGAAGTTAGAGATCAGGAATTGCGGGACCGCGAAAGATACGCCGGTAACCAGGATCGCCGGCCAGATTTCCTTCATGCCTTTGTATCCCGCGAACGCCCAGATCAGCCAGAACGGCACGATCAAAGAGAAGAATGGTAGTTGCCGGCCTACCATTGCTCCCAGCAGGAATGGATCGATACCGGTTACGCTCGCCAGCCCCGCGATCGGTGTGCCGAGCGCGCCGTAAGCGACCGGCGCGGTATTGGCGATCAGCGACAGGCCCGCCGCCGCCAGCGGTGAGAATCCGAGCCCCATCAAGACCGCGGCGGTGACCGCGACCGGAGTGCCGAAGCCCGAAGCGCCTTCGAAGAACGCCCCGAAACAGAACGCAATCAGCAAAAGTTGCAGCCGGCGGTCCTCGGTAACGCCGCCGATCGTCGTCTGCAAGGTCTGGAACACGCCCTTTTCCACCGTCAACCGGTAAAGGAAGATGACGTTGAGCACGATCCAGCCGATCGGGAAAAAGCCAATGACTGCCCCGAGCACTGATGCGCGCAGCGACATGTCCGCTGGCATGGTAAAGATGAAGATGGCGACCAGGTTGGCGACGATCAGCGCGATCACCGCCGCGATGTGCGCCTTCACTTTATTGGATGCGATCAGCACCAGCAGTGTGACCACCGGCAGGGCCGCGGCCACGGTCGACAACGCCGAATTGTTTAATGGATCGTAGACCTGGTTCCACATTGACGCCCCGAAATGATGTTGTGCAGGTTTCCTGTTCCTTCCGAACCTTATCCGAAAATCGATCTGGACTGTACCCGGTTCAAATTCCCTGTCGCGTACAAATTCCCTGTTC
>JBARNC010000010.1:0-2774 GCA_049802775.1 Pseudolabrys sp.
GAGGAATGTCGACCACGGCGGCGATACGCTTGAGGACTTCGACGTCCACCCGTGGAGTTCCCTTGTACATACCGTGCACCGTGCCGATGGACACGGCGAGCGCGTCCACTTTGGTTTCGGTCGCGAACCGCGCGGCCTCGTCCGGCGAGGTGTAGATCTCCTGGGCGTCCTCCTCGTTGGAGTGCGCGCCCCTGGCCAGGGCTCCGAGCTCCGCCTCGACCCCGACTCCGACCGCATGCGCGACCTCCACCATCCGTGCGGTCTGTCGCAGGTTATCCTCGAACGGCAGCGCCGAGCCGTCGAACATCACCGACGAGAACCCGGCTTTGATGGCCCGCACGATGACGTCGAAGGATTTACAGTGGTCGAGATGGAGGGCCACGGGCCTGTCCGATGCGGCGCCCATTGTCCTGACCAGGGCTGCGACTTCGTCGACGTCCATGTTCGGAAGATAGGTCGTGCCGAAGGCGACGATGACGGGCAGGCCGGCCTCGCGCCCCGATTCAATGACGCCGCGAATCGTCTCGTAATTGTAGACGTTGAAGGATCCGACGGCATATCTCTCACGCCGCGCAGTACCAAGCATGCTCGCGAAGGAAGCCATCATGTTCGAACTCCTTCCAGCCATGCCTTGAACGCGGGAACCTCCAGGACTTCCGGATTGGCAATACCGTTGGGCGAGTCACCGGAAATCAGCTTGGCGATGTTTCCCATCAGCAGATCAGGAGAGCGGGTGAGCGCCTCCCGGGTCGTTCCGGCGATGTGACTGGTGAGGGTCACGTTGTCGAGGGTGAGGATCTCACTGCCGGTCGCGATCGGCTCCAAGGGGTGCACGTCGATTCCGGCGCCAGCGATCTTGCCGGTTTTCAGGGCCGCTACTAGCGCCTTCTCGTCGATGAGTCCGGCCCGCGCCGTGTTGACCAGGTATGCGGTCGGTTTCATCATTCCAAGTTCGGCAGCTCCTACCAAAGCGGCTCCGCCCGGCAGCAGCCGACCGTGCAGCGAAATGAAATCGCTTTCCCTGAACAGGGCTTCCTTGTCGACCGGGGTCGCACCGGCTGCTTCGATCTCCGCTGGCTTCACATAAGTGTCGTAGACCAAGATCTTCACGTCGAAGCCGGACAACTTGCGCGCCACCAGTCGGCCGATGAATCCAAATCCGACCAAGCCGACGGTCTTGCCTTTGAGTTCGGGAACCCAAGACGAGTTTGAGAATTTTTTTCGCCACTCGCCATTTTTGATTCCGAGATGGGATCTGGCGATGTTGCGGATTTCGGCGATGAGGAGTCCAACCGTGAAATCCGACACGGCCTCCGCATTTCGGCCCATCACGTTGAAGACGAGAACACCGCGCTCGGTCGCTGCTTTGATGTTCACGTTCTCAACTCCAGCACGTGCGACTCCTGCAATCCGGAGCTTGGGCATTGCATTAATCACTTTGGAGGAGATCGCGATGAAGAGCCCAGCCAGCAGCTCTGCGTCTTTGCCGTAAGCTTTGACCAGCGGCTCGAGAGGTTCTATCTCTGGACCTTGCTTTTCGACGGCGAGGCGGCGGGCCTGCAGTTTACCCGAGTCGCTCTCCCAGTTCCCCATCTTGAGATCGCTGATGTGCTGACCTAGAATTTTTTTGGCCGACGCTTCGAACGCGTCGCCTTCGATCATGGCGTCGCCGATGACCAAAGCCTTGAATTTGCGGGGCATATCTATTTCTTCTCGCGGTACTGGAGGGTCGGCCAGCTTGTACTTCCCTAGTCTGAATTGACAATAGGAACATATTGTAGCGATGGCTTCCTGCGACCCGCCATTCGCTAGCTTCGATCCGCCAAGGGCACCGCAGCCATGGACTCTCTTCCGCGACCCGTTCTTGCCCGCGTGAAGTCCCTCCCCCGGGGATCACGGAATCTCTGGCACGTACATCCCTGGGCGCAGTTTACCTACGCCAACAAGGGCGTGCTGGTGCTGCGGACTGACCAGGGAACGTTCCCCACCCCGCCGCAGTGGGCCGTTTGGATCCCGGCCGGCGTGTACCACGAAGTGATCACGTCCGTCCGCACGGAACGGCGCAACTTTTTTATCGATCCCCGCAAGGTCGATTGGAGCCTGACCACCTGCCGCGTACTCGAGGTCTCCTCCTTCATGCGCGAGTTGATCGGCGTAGTCGCCGCGCTGCCGGTGGAATACGACGAGCAAGGATCCGACGGCAGACTTGCGCAGATCTTTCTCGATCAGATCGCGTTGATGCGCGAGGCGAGGTTTTCGCTGCCCATTCGGACATGGTTTCCGGCCCACAGGAGAGCTTCGCTGCAAATGACCTCGCCATTATTGATGTCGCATCAATTAGGCGATTGGCTTGAGTACATGGAGAAACGGAGGTCGAAAAGACGATGAGGCATGGTGGTTCAACGGACTTCGATGTGGTGCGAGGCATTTGCAACGGCACAAAGCACGTTTCGACCAACGCGTCTCATAACGTACCGTTTACGTCCGGCACAGATTGGGACAGGCCACCTGCATTTGCGGGCGTAATGATAATGGGTGTTTCTGTACTGGGCGACAAAAAGGGAGGCCGCGAAATCCGCACGGGAGCCGGCGGCCGGGTAGATATTTATCATGCGTGCAATTACGTTTTGACCAATTTCAAAACCAAATTCCCGAAGCATCTTAGCAATTGTGATCTTACCAACTGCTAATTTAGCTATGCCTTGAACAATCAAGTGCCGAACCCCCTTGGGCAACAAGCGCGCGAGCCGTGTAAGCATGGGTCAATTTTGTGA
>JBARNC010000011.1:0-13589 GCA_049802775.1 Pseudolabrys sp.
CAAGCCCGATTGCTGGTGCGATCGCAAGGATCACGATCTGCCACACTGGATGAGCGTAGGGCGATTGATGCCTTCTTGTTGGTAACAAAATGTGCTCCTGGCCAACTGACTGCGTTTTCGAGCAAAGACACTCGGCACCATGCTCAATTCAGCCGTTAAACACTTTGAGGAAGGCATGATTTATTCTTGGGGCGCGCTTGAGAATTTCTTGAAATTAATCTTCCCTCATCCACGGAAGAGGCCGTTTATCGCCGCAAAGCGACGCACCAGCGGAGTTTCGTCAAATATCCGTGATTAGATGTAATGCTTGCATTGCGCGGAACGGTTGCCGTGTCCGCTATTGGCACAAAGCGGACATTGGCCTTCATTGGCGCGGTCTTGTTCAGCGTTGCAGATTGGATGTTGCCATTTGGCTTCCATGCTCAGAGAAGGTCCGACCTTCTAGTCCGTCTCTGTTTCGTATTTGATAGTCGATTTCACGATCTTCGCTTTGCCGGCCCGATCGAAGCCGAGCACAACTGTGCGCGTGGCGGTGATCGAACTGCCTTCGCCGTCGATCATGGTGTCAATGGTCACGACGAGAGAGCCATCCTTCTTCCACTCTTTCGCTTCCTGCCAGTTCAGATTGGCGACATGCGGGAATTTTTTACCGTGCTTGAGCCTTTCCGGGATGTTCGCCTCGGGCAGGTCAGGCAATTCGATCTTTCGAAAAGTTTCGGCGCTTCGGAAATAAGCATCTACTCCTTGAATCGGATGCCCCAACCTTGTCATCAATGCGAACCGATTCGAATCGGGCGCCCAGAGCACATGCCAGTAAGTCTGGCTCGACGCCTCCTCGCCAATCCGTTGCAATTTTTTCTCGGATTTCTTGTCGATCAGGTGGATGGTGTGCAGGTCCTCACCGTAGGCTATGAGAAACGCAAATTTCCCGTCCGGTGACGGCCAATCGATGTTTTCTTTCGTATCACCCGCGGATGCACTCGGCGAGGCAATCGGTTCCTGGGCACACACCGTCGCCGCAACCGCCGCCAAACTGACTAAGCAGAGTAAGAGCCGAATTACTATCTGCGTTTGCGTCGCTCCTCTCAATAAGCCTTCCGGTAATATCCGCTACTGGCACAAAGCAGACATGCCGCTCGCGACACTGTATGTCCGCTATTGGGGGTAAAGCGGACATCGAAACACAATCAATTTTACGAAGATGCTTCACGTCGCGCCTACTTGCCGTTGTTAGTCTGCAGACCTTTCATGGAGTGGGCGCAAATGAACAAGTGGGCGCAAACGAACGTTGTGAAATTTGAGCGGAGAAGCCGTTATTCGCCGCCTTGGTTCCGCCGGACGCGGATATTAGAGCTCTCTCAATACCGAGTACTCAAGTACTCGGTGATGATTGGTGTCTTTGCTGCTTTATTCGTTGCAGCGTTTTTGCAAAGATCGATCGACAACAAGTAAAGCGGGCATGGCTCCGGCATCGCAAAATGTTCGCTAATGACCCAAAGCCGAAATACCTCAGGTTAGTGTGATTCTACCTACTCTGCGCTTTCTCGGTTTTTGCTTCGACACAGCAAGGGTCGTTGTGCGTGATGTCGAGCCTTTGGTCCTGACCCGTCACTGCTGCTGACCGCTGTCGGTTGTGAAGTCTTGGTCCGCGAATGTGCTGCTGCCACTCAAAAGTGGCTTAACAATTTTAATCTGGGGCTGACCAGCGCTTACGTGGCATGCGTTACAAGTGCCGGTGAGCTCACTGTAGGAGGAATCAAATCTGACTGCGTCCTTCGCCTTGATGGCTTGATCCAAAGAACGGAGATTGGAATCGAAGCTTGTGAGAATCTCACCGATAGGCAAACGTCGCCACTCAGGAGATGAATTTTGGAGGTCTACAATGCTCTCCTTAACCTCTTCAATTGTATCTTTAATCTTCTTTAGCTCATAGGCGGCCAATGCCCAGTTCTTGGCATTGCCCGAGAACCAAAGTTTGGTGTGGTGTATCTGCATTGCATCGTTCATCAGATGGGCAAGCGGGAGATACCCTTTTGCCTTTACCCCCTGGGCGTGAACTGGCATCGAATTCAAATTGACAAGCAGGCTGGCGATGCCGACGAGCCCGAGCAGGGACAAGAATACGAGTGCCTTTTTCAAAGTTCCTTGCATGTAAACGGGTGCACAAATCGCGGATTTCATAAAGGGCCTCCAGTACAGCGATAAACAGTCGGTTCTGTCCGCTTATAACTCATATGAAACATGGCCCGCGCTGTCGAGTTTCCAGTCCCCGCTTGCGACACTTTCCGTCGTCGCGGACAACCCGGAGTCAGCAATCTATGTCCGCGCGCACATCAGTCGGACGCTAAACGACTCAAAGCCGGGGCCTTTCCGAATGCAGGTTTAAGCCGTTACGATGGCTTGTCCTGAGCCTCGGGGGGAGGCAATGAGACGGCGCGAGGCGAGGTCATCAAACTACTCAGTGGCGCAGTGGCTACGACAGGCTCGGACTTTTGGCCAGACAGCCGTTGCGCCGCCAAGAATCCATATGAGCTCACGCCGTCTCATTGCCCCTCCGAAGTTCAGGGAAAAAGAGTAGCTGTTCAACCAAAGCTCGTTAAGTGACAGGCCGATGTCCGCTTTGGGAGGGTAAGGCAGCCATACACAGGTAGCTCTGTGGAGGATTTTGGTTTTGGTCCCGATAATAAAAGTTACCGGGAACTATCTCGATTCAAGGACGTCTTATTTCGACGTTAAAGTCTCAAGCTACTTCCGTCACATTCTGAATGAAATTTTTCAACGCGTCTGTATCGAAGGGCTTGCGCAGTATTCTTAAATAGGAGGGCGCTGCTTGCGCCGCATCGCTATAGCCAGTCGTCAAGACGACTGGCAAATCGGGATATTGGGAACGAATCTCGATGGCGAGCCCAACGCCATCGATCGCCCCCGGCATAACGATATCGCTGAAAACGAGATCGATCCTTGTGCCTTCAGCCAGTAGTCTTAATGCCGCTTCGGCTGAATCTCGATAAATGGTCTTATAACCGAGATTCTCGAAAAGCGATGACGTGACTTCCGCGACATCGGCACTATCGTCGACGATGAGAACTGTCGGCCGTTGCGAATCTTGAGTGTCGGTAGCCGAGACTTCCTTGCTGGTGATTTGCTCGTCGATACTGGCCGGAAGATAGAGTGTAATCGTGGTACCTTTCCCGACCTGGCTTTCTGCCGTTACCGTTCCGCCGGCTTGATGGGCAAAACCGTAAACCTGCGACAAACCGAGGCCGGTACCTTTCCCGACCTCTTTGGTTGTGAAAAATGGATCGAAGATCTTCGAGAGAAGATTTGGGGGAATACCCATACCAGTATCGCTAAACTGTACCGCGACGAAAGTGCCGTTGGTACGATCATCACCGGCTTCCTGACGGGCGGTCATGTTTTGGACGGATAAAGTGAAGGTGCCACCGTTTGGCATAGCGTCGCGGGCATTAACGGCAATATTAACAATCGTAAGTTCTAATTCGGCCAGGTCTACCTTAACCGGCCAAACACTGTCACCGATATTTTCGTTGTATACGATGTTTCCACGCAGTGAACTTTCAATCATCGTTCGCATGTTTTTTATGGACGCGTTTAAGTCGACCACCGTCGGCGTGAGATGCTGACGACTGGAAAAGGTCAAAAGCTGGCGCGTGAGACTTTCTCCACGTTTGGCGGCCGTCTGTATCGCCTCAATTGCTTTTGGCAATTTCGGATCCAACAGGCGTTTAAAGGTCTGCGCATTTCCTCCGATAATCATCAGTAGATTGTTGAAGTCGTGCGCTATGCCACCGGTCAGTTTGCCAATAGCCTCCATTTTCTGAGCCATAGCTAACTGTTCCCGGGCTTGGACCAACTTCTCCTGCGCGTCACGTCGCTCAGTTGCGTCTCGTAGCACATTGGCGAAACCAACCAGGTTGCCGTCATCGCCCCGGATAGAAAAGACGGAGCCGGTGACGAAGAAAGGGGTACCATTCTTTCTGACGTGCCAGCCCTCGACTTCGTGCTTGCCTTTCTGGATCGCTAATTCTAATGCGCGGTTTGGTTCGCCCGTGCGGCGTTCATCCGGTCGATAAAATATTCCAAAATGCTTACCAATGATTTCTTCCGCGGTGTAGCCCATGATGCGCTGCGCAGCGTTGTTCCAACTTCCAACGCGTCCCGCCGTGTCGAGCATGAAAATCGCATAGTCGCTAACGCCTTCGATCAGAATCTGAAAATGGCGATTGGCGCTGTCGAGCGCCAAGTTCGTTTGTTTGATTTGGCGGTTCAATTGGTCCTGCACCGAAAGCAACCGGGCTTCTGTGTTTCGGCGTGTAGCAATTGTTGCGGCCAAAACGAGAGGCGGCACGGATACGCTCATTGAGAGCACGAATAGGGATAAAAGTGCTCCATTCAAATCCGTTTTTTGAAATGGATAGCTACCTGCTGAGTAGCCCCACATGGCGATTGCGCAAAAAATGATAGCCGCCGTAGCGACGGTGCGTTGGTTACCACGTAAACCAGCCCACAGCAAAGGCAGCAGAACAATAAAACCAACCAGACTCCGATGTGCTAGCAGGACGTTGTCGTTGCGGATGAGGTAGCTGCCAATGAGTGGACTGTAAGCGACGATGCCGATGGCGCTCACGACAACGAAGACCGCAACGGTTTCCAACAAGCTCCATTTCGAAAAAGGACGTAAAGGCGTTATTGTCCAGAGCACTACAACGGGAACAATGATTAAGATGCCGGTTGTGTCGGCAAGCCACCAAGTGATCCACGTGATAGCAGGATCGGCAAAAGCCGCAGCATTCGCGAGAGTGAAACCAGCTAGGGCGATGGTTGAACTGATCATCGCGGTGGGGGCAATGGAGATGAGTGCAAACTTTGCGATGCCGAAAGGAGTTGCGAACGTGTTGGGACCGTTCGACCAGCGGCTGATCAGCGAAGCTCCGGAAAAGGCTGCGAGCAGAGTGCCGATTCCGATGGAGCCCGCCTCCAGTATGGATCGGCCTGCTATCAGATAAGGAGCAAAGGATCCCACCAAAATCGCAGGCCAAATTTGGTTGCCGCGCAGTAAGACCAACGCAAGGGCGATACCGGTCGGTGGCCACAACGGTGTCATGGCCGGATTTATTGAGGGTGCTAATAGGTTGGCCGCAGCAAGGCCGAAGTAACTCGCAGCAACGATTATAAGTTCGAGCAAATAAGTTGCAGCGGTTAGAATGCTGCCAAGAGCGGGAGTTCTAACTTCGCCGTCTCCGGGTGTTTCCATTGACGAAAGATATCTTTGCTGTGGCGACTAAAAATAGCGGCTTTCGCAAGCATAGCATCGTTCTGTTTTGGCTAAACAATTCGAAAACACGTGCAAAATCCAGGCTTTAATCAGACCGTTCGCCTTCCGACGCATGTGATTGGCCATATATGTTGGATTGGCACCGCACTGCAGTCGCGCCTTCTCACGGTATCGTGCGAATAGCAACGGAACCGACCCTGCAGGCGGGAATTTCAACCTTGTATGCTGTCCGCAAATGGTTGGCTCAAATTAATGTTGAATGCCGCTCTTGCCTGCCTCGTTGTTTTCGTCGCAATCGAGGTTGCAGTTCGAGCGATCGCAAAGCGATCTATGGGCAGTTATGGTCGGATTGGGGTCACCGATGCTCGATCGCTAGCGACGAGTAAGTCGCAGCGCGGTATTTTGTGAGGATACACGCCCGGTCGCTACCGGCTCGGCGCTGGCCCGAGGCAATATAAGCGCCACTGCTGATCCAGTTGACCAACCAGCCTCCCGTTGTCCAAGCGTCCGCTCCATTGAACGCAACCACCCGCAGCCCTGAGAATATTTCGACGATGGTGGCTTCGTCAGGTTCGGCCTCGTCGGTTTCGACATAGGCGCGGCCCAGCGGCGCGAAGTCGTTCAGCACGATATAGGCGGTGACATCAGAGGGCTGGCTCACCGGGGCCAGCGGTGTCTGGTTACTCATCAGCGTTATATCAACGTATAGCGTTTTTGTCGCAAAGTATTGATATTGCTGAGACGGGGACGATGATAATATCGGGACCGCTCTCGTCCCCACTGAGAGAGCGCGGCCCCGATCTCAACTTGGTACTCCCCCGTACCCCGTCCCCGAGGTCGGGGCTACATTCGTAATATATTGTGGCCGCTTGGTGGACGCAAAGCGGTTGCGCGTACAAATTCTTCTATAGCCACTATTGTTTTTACCGCTCCTTCCATCTGGGGCGGTATTTTAGCCGCCGAAAGGCTCAGAAAACGCGAGAGAAATTTTAGCCGGTGAGATGCGCGGTCGCGTGCGCCTGTCTTTGCAAACGGGACGAAGCATCAAGCGAAAAACGATCGGCAATTCAACTTGCTACTCGCGCCAGCCATATCGAATCGGTTGAGAAATACAATTCCATTGACACAAATCCCGTCGATTGTTGGCACAAGTTATAGCGGCCGTCACGGCACCTGCTCGATGCCGTTGCATCACCTTACCGCTCTACGCCAACCCGCCGCTTCGGCTTCTTCGGGTGTGCAAAACCAACGCCTACCGTTGGCTTTATCCATTTTTTTGCTCGCAACCGGGTCTGCGCGTATCTGCCCGGCTCCACTATGCAGCCGCGCTTCTATCTCGAACGCACCAATGACAATAGCTTCCGTGGCTCGATCTCGGGATTGAGCTTCGCGTATTGCGACTTCACCCGCTACCAAGGGCGCGCGGATAACGTCGAGCGACCGGCGCAGCATGAGCCATTGTCGGTGACTGCCGACAAATAACCTCCTACTTCCCTCGCCGTTCCCGGTACAGCCCCCACACAGCCAGCAGAGCGGTGATGCTCGCCAGCAAGAACAGGCCCGCCCATTGTAGCAGGCGCGCGAGGTCGTAGAGCACATAGGCCGCGAAGGTGAAGGTGAGACCGTAGAGATATGGCCGCCCTGCCCGCGCGGCGAGTGCGGCGATCACCGCGACGGCGGCTTCGAGAATGATTGAGACGACTAGCATCGCGGCCCAAAGTTAGCGCTTTCCGCACCTGCTGAAAATAACGGTGAGCGCCCTAGGGTCATAAGACTCCAAGTTTTGTCAGTAAGGGCTGCCGTCACGAGTCTCTAACGAGATGGCGACTGCGTAAACGGCTTCCACTCGCGTGCGAGCTTTTGCGCCTCAGCGATCTGCACGGGGGTCATGCGCCGTGCGATAAGGTCTCGAAAAGCTGCCGCACCTTCTCTGCCTTGCGCCGCCGACAAGTTGAACCACATGTATGCGCGGATCTTGTCCTGCGGGACGCCTAGGCCATTATCGTAAAAGACCCCGAGAATGTACTGGGCGTTGGCGTCGCCTTGCTCGGCTAGAGGACGAATAAGCCGCAAGGCGGTCGCGTAGTCGCGTCTCTTAACCGCAGCGTCAGCATCCTCAAGCGGACCTGCCGCCATAGGTGTGGCAAAGCCCAATACCAAAATGATGGTGGCGACGGTGTGCCTGAGCGTGAGCTTCATGGTCTGTGACCCTTCGCTCTTATAATCACACTCGTTTAGCGAGTCTGTGACTGATGAACTAGCGTCTCCTGCGCTAGAGTGATGCCGCTATCCCTCCGAGAGGCAGGGCATGTCAGAATACCGGTTTGTACTTGTCGATTTCACACACATGAACCGTGCAGGCTGCCTTCGACTTTACGAAGCAAGACAGCGACCACCGGGCTGGGTGCCGCCGAATATGTTTCAGCTTTTAAAGGTACTAACCGAGGCTGAGGTAATTGAGGCGGAAGCGGAATTGAAGGCGTTACAGCGTCACGCCCTAGAGGTAATCGATCCCGAAACGGAATCTTAGAATCGATGCGAGACCCGTCAGCCATGACTGCTGCGCCCAAATCAGCCATGCCTCGACTTCATTGGTGGGATGACCAAGCAATTAGCCCGCGCCGGGTGCAGGCGCAGTTCTATTGCTGCACGATGTGGACGCGGCGATCGCCGCAAGCGGCAGCGGTCACGCCGATCTGGGCGTGTCCATAATCCGAATCACACCAGCGCCCGCCTTCGAACAGACCGTGCGAAGCGGCGATCTGACTGAGCACGACGCGACCGGGCAGATTGCAGCGCGGATCAACCACGCCGCGTCGGCGCTGGCACACGTCTAACGCTTTTCCGCAGGGATGTTCACTAGAACTCGAACAGCGCCCGGGCCGAATGCCGGCCATAAACAGCACGCGCACGCCGTGATTGGTTTCCAAATCATCGATATAGGCCTGAAAACGTGCGGCATAAGCGATGCCAACGCGAGCATGCGCGCCTGTCTTGAGAGATATGACTGCACCGGCTGTGTTGCCGTTGGCGTCGAGCGCGCGCGACTGATGCTGAGCGGTGGCTATCGTGCGTTGGGTTTCCAACCGGCTCTCGCGATGGCTTCGCATCGGCGCGGCCGCGTCGAGGACAGTACAGTGACCATTATTGTCGCAGGTGGTCGCTGGCGAACCATTTTGGCGGTGTCGTTGCCCAGCTTCGACCGGTAACGCTATGAGAACACTGAGGGCGGCGAGTGCAGCGACTTTCATGCTCTCCTCCTAGGCGAGAATGAGAAGGCGGATACACACTCAGTATCAAACTCATTACGTCGAATCACTGCCCCACATCCGTGGCGTTCATGGGGCGCGCCCCTATGCCAATGGCGGTAGTCATGCACCTGAGCTACCAGTTCCTTTAAGCGCCCAAGCCCTCAGATCGGTTCCGTAAAATACGCGCACCATTTTGGCCGAGATTCCTTCGCCACGTTGGGGGAACACGTAGCCCTGCAGGCCTCGCTTATGCATTTCATCAATGGGGTTCGCTCGCTCTCCTTCGCGCTTTTAGGTGCTTCGGCCCTTACAGATGAATTGTGCGGAACAATCTGTTTTGCCGAACGCGCAACTGAGACCGTTTTCGGAGATAGGTCGTGCCCAACAAACCGCTCTACCGAGACCGTTTTCGGTTGATCCATAGATGATCTCGCATCTGAGCATCCGGCAATGGCCATGCCGATAACGGGTCCGACAATTAGCACTGCAACCATCTTGTCCATCGCGGATACCTCCCTACGATGAACTACGTTTGCAGTCGGGCAATTAATGAGTGATTGACGTTTAGCGGAACTGTTGTGTCTGCTATTGGACGAGAATGTGGACCGTTTAACCCTAAGATTTTTGTTCGGTCTTCCCCAAAGGGTTCCGCCTGCCGGACGCTTCCCTCAGAGTGACAAAGCAACGCCACGGAACCAGATCGCTCAGAAAAGGACGAGACTGCTTAGTTCGAGAGTAGTGGTTTTTTGGATATCAGGTTTCAATCGGAACCGGCTAAAAACGAAATCAAGCCCATTTCGACATTTCCTCAGTTTGTTCCGGGATTGAGCCGGAAAGGAAATTGGAAAATGTCGAAACCGGCGTTTTACTAAATCGCTGCGCACCATAGCCGCTCGGCAATTAAGGAAAGCCGAGCAAGAGATAAAGCGCGGCGACGCTGATCGGCAGCAGCACGAGACCGGCGATGACCGCGGCACGGCAGCGCCAGAGTGGTGAGCCAATCGGTATTGGATGTTTGAATTCAGCGGTGTCGGCCGCGGCAATCAGCCGTCGCGATACCTCGACGTGGGCGGCCTCCGCCTCGGCTTCGCCAATCAGGCCCGCTGCCCGATCGCGGTCGATTTCGTCCAATTTTTCGCGATAAACCGAAAATTCGCTACCAGCCTCCACATCATGGCCAAGCGTGAGCGACCACCGCACGGTGAAAATCGTCACTACAGTCATCAGCGCGATCACGAACCATAGGATCATGACGGGGCATATCTGAAACGTCGTTAAGAGGTCAAATTATATCGCCTCAACGAGGCCAAGCTAGTGCTGTCGGGTGAGTAACATCCATTCGAAACGGAGCCGCTGCCATGCCGACGCTTGGCGCAAAGTTGGGCTGCCGGAGTGATTGACGGTCAAACGATTGTCGCGGCCTCGATTGCTGCGCAAATCCGACTAGCGCGTTAAGCCGCGCGTAGTAGGCGATGGCGAACTTCAAGGCGCGGTGGCTGGCTAAAAGTGGGTTCGTACGGCGCCGATGGAGGATGCGTCTGGCATCGTTACGGGGACGAATTGCTTGACGCCGTCGCCATCAAGTACGAACATCGGGGTTACCCGACGCATCTCTCTGTCATCGACCAGCGCCAACCACCGATTATCGAGCATAATCCAGCCGCCATCGAGGCGGACGGCAACGACGGCGTGACCCCCGCCGCGCGCAAGGTCGCGCACGATGATCAACTGCACGTCCTCAGCGTCGAGCCCAGCCTCCGTAAGTGCAACGTATTTCGCGATGGCGTAATCCTCGCAATCGCCAAAGCCGGTCGTGAGCGTCGCAATCGGTGCGGTCCAACGGTCTTCCACTCCCCACTGCGCGAGGTCGCTCATAGGGTGGATCGCGAGATTGATCACGCCGATGCGCGCGCGGCCCGTATGCGCGCGGCCTTCTGCGACGATGGCAAGGAAGGTTCGCGCCGCCGGGGGGCAGCGCACAATATCCTCGCGGCATTGTGCCAAAATTTCGCTCTCGGCGCGGATGTCGGCTTTGACGCTACTCCAATTCGTCAAAAGCTCTCCAGTCGCCACCCGCACGGCATTGAGACCGAACGGTTGCGTAAGAATCGGCAATTTAACGGACGGTTCTGCTCGATCGATCGACGCCATTTTCGACTGCAATTGGGCGTCGTCGTGCGCCTGTATTTCGATCTGATCTTGGGCTTTATTGTCTGTTGCTATGGTCACTACAGTGGCGACCAGTGAACCCGCGTCAGCGAACGCATTTGTCCCACCACTGAATGCGGCCAGAAAGGCCAAAAGAAATGCAGTAATAATCGGGTTCATTATGTGGCTTGATGAATTCAGGTTTTTCGCGACCAGTCGTTAGCTAATCAGCAGCGCGAGCCTAGGCAAGGGTGCATACCCAATACGACGGTGATACGGCGCGTCGGCGGGTTTCGTGGGAGGAGAATTCAACGCGCGGCTCCAAAGCCCGTTCCCGGGAACCAATCTCAATCCTGGGCGCTGCTTTTGCGGGCACATCGGTCTGAGGGGGCTAATGCTATGTGTACCGCACTCTTCGCTATAGGCCTCGTAATTCTCTTCGACCTATGCATCTCGGCAATCGTCACGGACTCCGTGCCCCCTAACTCGTCGCGACGGTGAAACGCGTGTCTTGATCAGGCACACCAAATCCGCTTAGTAGATTCGTCCCGTTAGTCACGGGAGACACGCATGGCCAACAAGACCATTGAAGCGCGAAAAGCTCGGCTGGAGCGAGTGATTGTCTGGCTTGGCATGGTTATGGGGTTTGTACTTGCCCTCGGTATAGGGGTCGCTGCCGGAGCTTATGCGCAGGGCGATTTACTACCGTGGCAATGGCAGGCTGTGCTGGCGATGCTGGCCATAATTGTGGTCACAGCAGTGATTTTGCAGAGGAAGATGGTTCGGCTTGATGGCCCCTACGCCGAAGGCCGTCTCGAAGAAGAACAAGAACGCCGTTAAGACAATTGATAATTGGGGATTGTGTTAGTGTCCGTGAAAAAAGCGGTGGAAGTCACGGCACGGGCACCAATCTCTCGTCATGAGGCCCACGTTTTTGTTAGCAGACGGCCCCTGTCCGATGGGCAATTATTGTCCGTATGGCAAAGCAGAGGTTACGTCAGGACCAACGTCAAAGTTTTGCGACACGCCAACACTGCAGTACCTGCTCACTGGCACGGCGCGTATCGGCTTGCCCCCGGCCAACCTCTGGAAGCGCTAGATGGACTGCCTACCTTGGTCCGCTTTCAGTCAAAAGAGGCCGATGTGCGCAGCGCCAGTAGCGGTGATGGTTTTGCGTGTAATCGACTCGACGCAGGCCTTGTTGGGCACAGACGTCGGATGGCGGCGCTGGCGGCTCCTGCGGCACCACCGTGACCTGATGCTCGGGCTGCTCGACCTGCGTCCCCTGCAGTGCATCGTGCGCCAGCGGCTGCGTCAGCAGGCCGCCGATCAGACCCTCAAGTGGATCACGGCGCGGCACTGGCTTCAGCGGCATGTCGTCGCTGGCCTGCCACCGGCGCGCGAATGTGTCGGTGATTGCCGCGCCCACTGTCTCACTGGTCCGGTGCTGTTGCGCTGTGAGGTTGCCGCTGGCATCGACCGGCACAGGTCGCGGCGGCGGCAGTGTGAGCGGCGGCGACACTACAAACGATAACGAGACCATGGCTCCCGCAGCCATGGTCACGCCGCTCGATGCCAATAACTGCATCGCCTGCATGGCTGGAATCGTCTGCCCGATTGTGGCACCGAAATGACGGATTTTACTAAACCAACCCAGTAAGCAGCACGATAGTACCTCTTGGACCAGCGTCAGACTGGGCTTTGATGCGCGGATCGGAAAAATACCGGCCGTGTGCGTAACAGGTGCGGGTGTGCGACGGTGCGCAGACATGCACAGACCGTTTATGAATCACCGCCTTGGAGGTAACTCCTGGTTCGCACCCACGCCCCGAAGATCGATCAGGTCTATCAACTCGGCCCTCTGTGTCTCGGCCGCTTTCATCGCTGCGGTCGTCTGCTTCGATGTACTCAAATTAGAGCCAAAGACAACGACGCCACCAATGACGGCGGCAAGTGCGCCGATCATGATCGCCGGATCAAAGCTGATTACCCCGAGGAAATAAGCCAATATGCAAATTCCGCCGCCAGCAATGGCCACCTTCGAAAGCAGCATGGCCTTTCGACAGCGATCTAAGCCGTCGGCAAGCTGCTCGATATCCCCTTCGAGGCGCGCGATTTGATCGTGCGAGTCATCATCGGTCATACACGCGGCCTTCCTTTTCGACTTTAGCGCCCCCGATCGCCCTGCGAACATTGTCGTTAACTAACCAGCTTGCTCATCGGACGAACACTGATTGGAGAATAATCCAATGACCTTGATCCGCCGCGCGACCGCCTGCGAGCGCGGCGGCCCAGCATCACAGTTCAGCAGACAATAAAGCGAGACATTGTTGTCGCTCCTACAGAGTAGGTTGGTGGCGACGGTTTTGTCTCGGTGAAGGAGGCTAAGAAGCATGCCGTTTGCAGAAAGACTTAATCGTCTTTGGCGGGGATTTCACGTATCAGCCGCGCACCGAGGGCCGCTCTTTATTTCGATGGCCTTCGCATCCGCAAGATCGTTGATTATCCGATTTACTGCGCGCCGCAGGAATGTTGGTTTCAGATCACATAGTCCGGGAATGATGGTGACAAATTGAATTAGGCGGCCAGTGCTGATCCAGCCGCTTGGTGGCAACGATCGGATGGCGTCAACACGAAGCTCTCTGGACTTCGGTACCTTGCGAGCCGCCTTTGCATTGGCCCGCTTGCGCCTTTTTGTATCCCGATCATGCTGGCGCTTGCGGGCTTTCCTCTTTTCCGCCCATTCGACCTCAGTAAGACCGCACGGCGCGATAGCGGTGATCTTGAGCTTTGTTCGCTCGAATTGGCCCCTGGGCGGTTCAAGAACTTATGGCGGTGACGTTGCAACCGCAGCCGCGCGATCAAGGCAGTGGCACTAGCTCCGCCGGAAAGCT
>JBARNC010000012.1:0-39579 GCA_049802775.1 Pseudolabrys sp.
TTTTAAAACGGCGGGCGCGTGCGGCGCCGGCCGCTGATGTCACCACAATAAGAGTGGGCCGCAAGCCTATTTTACGATCGCCTTTTCATACGGGTAGATCACCTCGCCGCTCTTGTATTTCGGCGGATAGATGATCACCTCGGTCGTCAGGTCGCGGAAGTCATCGACCGTCTTGCCTTTGATATTCTGAAACTGAGCCGCCAGCGTGCGCTCCTCGGCCCATTCGCCTTGCTTGCCGAACTTCACATCACCGACCACAGTCTTGAACGTGGTCTTGCGGAAATAGTCGGCGAGTACGTCATCGTTGAGACTCTTGGTAGCGGCGATCGCATCGCCGAGCACCTGCAGGTAGGAGTAGGCCCATACCGGCATGTAATAACCAAGTGGGTCGGTGCCGGCAGCCTGGGCGCGAGCCTGATATTTCTTGAGCAGCTCGAATGCGCCCGGGAAGTCCATCGACTTGACCGGTAGCCAGGTTTCGAAATTGACGACGCCGTTGAGCAGCGGACCAAGCTGGGTTTTGAACACGGTCGCTTGCAGGCCGACCATTGCGCCGCCCCACATCTTCGGCTTGAAGCCGACTTCATTCATCGCCTTAACCATTCCGACGGTGTCGAGCGGATAGGAGCAGATCACCAGCAGATCCGGATTCAACGCTTGGATGGCCCGTACGACCGGTGTGAAATCGGTGGTGGCTGGCGGATAGGCCTTTTCGTAGACGATCTTGAAACCCGATGCCTGGGCATTGTGATGCGCACCCTCGCAGGCGTTGCGGCCGAACTCGGCATCTGCCATCGCGATCGCAATCGTCTGAGGCTTCGGCTCCTGCACTTCGGCCACCTTGAAGAAGCCACGCGTGAAGGCCGGCTTCGGTGTGGGGCCGTTCGGGATCATCGAGAAATATTTCGGATAGTCGAAGGTCTCGTTCACGCCGGTGCCGAACAGGCTCACGAACAGCTTTTTCTTCTGGATCGCGACCGGCATTGCTGCGGCGACTTGCGTCGAGGCATAGCCGCTCACAATGAAGTCGACCTTGTCGACATCGAGCAGCTTGGCGTAGATGCCCGGCACCTGCGACGGGTTGCTTTGGTCGTCGTAGTAAATGAGCTTGACCGGTCGGCCCAGCAGCCCGCCTTTGGCATTAATGTCGTCCTCCCAGACCTGCATGGCCACCAGCGACATTTTGCCGTTGGCGGCGAGCGGGCCGGTAAGCGACATGCCAAATCCGATTTTGATGGGCTCAGCGGCATAGGCTGGAACGGCCGCAAATAACAGCGCGGCAGCAGCAGCCGACCACGCCACACGCCTTATGTTAAGCCATTGAGATTTCATGGACATTTTCATCCCCACCGGTTGAGTAGGCGTCTACGCGCGTTTCCGCGCCCTAAATTTTAATGGAGATGCGGGCGGGTAGACTTGCCATAAATCAAGGCCGACCCCACACCTCTTCCGCCAGTTCGACGATCATACGCAGTTTCGCCCACTGCTCTTCTCCCCCCAGCACATTGCCCTCTTCGGTCGAGGCAAAACCGCACTGCGGCGACAGACAGAGTTGATCGAGCGCAACATATTTGGTCGCTTCATCAATGCGGCGCTTGATGTCGTCTTTCGGCTCTAACCGTCCGGATTTCGAGGTGACGAGGCCGAGCACGAGCTGTTTCTTGCCCTTGGGGAAATGCCGCAACGGTTCGAAGCCGCCGGCGCGGTCGCTGTCATACTCGAGGAAATAGCCGTCAAGATTAGTCTTGCCGAGCAGATGCTCGGCAACGAACTCATAGCCGCCCTCGGCGATCCAGGTCGAACGAAAATTGCCGCGGCACGAATGCATGGTGATCGCCAAATCGGCCGGTTTGCCTTCCAGCGCCGCGTTGGTCACGCGCGCGTAGATTGCCGGCAGCTTGTCGGGATCGTCGCCCCGCGCCTTCGACTGCTCGCGCTCCTTTGGATCACACATCATCGCCCAGGCAGTGTCGTCGAGTTGCAGATAGCGGCAGCCGGCATCGTAGAAAGCGCGGATTGCCTTGCGCCAGGTTTTTCCAATATCGGCGAAGAAAGCATCGAGATCCGGGTAAGCTTCTTTGCTCACCATCGCCCGGCCCTGACGGAAATGGAATGTGCTAGGCGCCGGAATTGTCATTTTCGGCGCGACACGACAGTGCGCTTTCAGAAACTTGAAGTGTTCGAGTTGGGAATGGCCAGCGAAATCGACTTTGCCGTCGATGCGAATAGCCTCGTGCTTAGTTTCAACGCCGTGGAATTTGATGCCGGTGGCGGTGGTGATCGGCGTGACGCCTGCAAGCCCGCGAAAGAAATCGAAATGCCACCACGAGCGGCGGAATTCGCCGTCGGTGGCAAGCTTCAATCCCACCTCTTCCTGCTTCTTGACGATTTTTTTGATCTCACGGTCCTCGACCGCTTTCAACGCGGCGGCATCAACTTCGCCTTTCGCACGTTTGGCTCGCGCATCTTTTAGTGGCGCCGTGCGCAGCAGGCTGCCGACGTGGTCTGCGCGAAAAGGCGGCGTGGTGCGTTGGGTCATTGCGTGCCCTCGTGTCCCGGATGCGGTGCAGCGCGTTAGCGGTGCACCGCTGATCCAGGACCGCCGCACATTGTAACGGTCCCGGGTCTGCAGCACACCACACCGCAAGTCGCGTAATTTCATGCGCTGCGCCCGGGACACGATGTTCTACTTCCCCCACACCTCGTTCGCCAGTTCGACGATCATGCGTAGCTTGGCCCATTGTTCGTCTTCGGCCAGCACGTTGCCTTCTTCCGTCGAGGCGAAGCCGCATTGCGGCGACAGGCAGAGCTGGTCGAGCGCGACATATTTGGTTGCCTCCCCGATACGTTTTTTAATATCGGCACGCGGCTCCAGCCGGCCAGATTTCGAGGTGACCAGACCGAGCACCACGATCTTGTTGCCCTTCGGCAGGAAACGCAGCGGCTCGAAGCCGCCTGCGCGATCGGTGTCGTATTCGAGAAAGTAACCGTCGTAGTTACATTTGCCGAGCAGGTTCTGCGCCACCGGTTCGTAGCCCCCGGAGGATATGAAGGTAGAGCGGAAGTTGCCGCGGCAGACATGAGTGGTGATCGTCATGTCCTTGGGCTTGGCCTCCAGCGCCTTGTTGATGCAAGCCATGTAGGTGTCCTGCAGATGGTCGGGGTCGAGGCCGCGATCCCGCGCCTTCTGCAATTCGGTCTGTGAGCACAGATACGCCCAGGCGGTGTCGTCGAATTGCAGATAGCGGCAGCCCGCATCGTAGAAAGCGCGCACTGCTTTCTGATAGGCGGTGGCGAGATCGTCGAAAATCGCGTCGCGGTTCTTGTAGACGCCGGTCTTCACCGCATCCGGCTCCAGGCGGAAATGCATCACGCTCGGCGCCGGAATTGTCATCTTGGGCGTGACCTTGGTGTGCGCCTTCAGGAACTTGAAATGCTCCACCATGGGATGGCTGGAGAAGCCGATCTTGCCGGTCACGCGAATGCTTTGCGGCTTGGACGCGACGCCCTGGAACTGGATACCGTGGTCGAGCTCGTAAAGCTCGACGCCGTCGAGCATGGCAAAGAAATCGAAATGCCAATAGGCGCGGCGGAATTCGCCGTCGGTGGCAACCTTGAGGCCGACCTCCTCCTGCTTCCTGATCACTTTCTCGATCTCGCGGTCCTCCACCTCTTTGAGTTGGGCCGGCGTGATCTCGCCTTTTTCGCGCTGCACACGCGCTTTCTTCAGGGGCTGGCTGCGTAGGAAGCTGCCCACATGATCGGCGTGAAAGGGCGGTCTTAGTTGGGCCATCGGCTCCTCTATTTTTCTTATTCGCCCCGTAAAATTTGAAAATTCTCACAGGACACGATATTCCACCGGCGCATTCACACCACCTCTTTCAGCGGGCGTCAAATTCGGGCCACGATGGTCCTAAGCGCCACGCCTGAGGTCGGCACTCGAGCGTATCTGTCGGTAACAAGGAGCGTCCGCTATGGCTTACAAAAATCTTGAGGAGGCGATCCAGGCCTCCGGCAACATCGTCAAGATGATGCGCAATTCGCAAATCGGCGCCTACGTCTATCCGGTGGTCGCGCCCGAGTTCACCAACTGGCGCGACGAGCAGCGCGCCTGGGCCGAGACCTGCGTGCTGTTCGACCAGACCCACCACATGGTCAATTTATTCGTCGGAGGCCCGGACGCGGTGAGGCTCTTGTCGCATCTCGCGACCAACTCATTCAAGAACTTTGCCGTCAACAAGGCCAAGCAGCTCGCGCCGGTAAATTACAACGGCCAGGTGATCGGCGACGGCATTTTGTTCTATCTCGGCGAAAATTCGTTGGTCTTCGTCGGCCGCAATCCGACTGCCAACTGGATCCAGTACAACGCCCAGGCCGGCAAATACGACGTGAAGGTCGAATACGATGACCGTTCGCCATCGCGCCCGATGGGCAAGCCGGTATTCCGCAAATATTACCGCTATCAGATCCAGGGCCCGAACGCGCAGGACGTCATCACGAAGCTCAACGGCGGCACCTTCCCCGACATCAAGTTCTTCAATATGGGCTACATGACCATCGCCGGCCGCAAAGTGCGCACGCTGCGCCACGGCATGGCGGGTGCGCCCGGCCTTGAAGTCTGGGGTCCCTATGCCGAAGGCGACCAGATCCGCAACGCCATCCTCGAAGTCGGCAAGGACGCCGGTATCGTCCAGGTCGGCGCCCGCGCCTACGCTACCAATACACTCGAATCCGGCTGGATCCCCTCGCCGGTGCCGGCGGTCTACACCGGCGACAAGATGAAGCCCTATCGCGAATGGCTGCCGGGCACGAGCTATGAAGCCAATGCCTCGCTCGGCGGCAGCTTCGTGTCCAACAACATCGACGACTACTACACCACGCCCTACGAGCTCGGTTACGACGGTTTCACCAAGTTCGACCACGACTTCATCGGCAAGGAAGCGCTGCAGGCGATGCAGGGCAAGGTGCACCGCAAGAAGGTGACCTTTGCCTGGAACACCGACGACGTAAACAAGGTGCTGGCGTCAATGTTTGCGCCGCCGGGCGAGAACTACAAGTTCATCGACCTGCCGCTGTCGAACTACGCCTCGAGCTCGTTCGACGCGGTGATGAACGGCGGCAAGGTGGTCGGCGCCTCGATGTTCTCTGGCTACAGCTTCAACGAACGCAAGATGCTGTCGCTTGGCTTCGTCGAGGAGCAATACGCCAAGGTCGGTACCAAGCTGACGCTGGTGTGGGGCGAGGAAAACGGCGGCACCAAGAAGACCACCGTCGAGCGCCACAAGCAGACGGAAATTCGCGTCGAGGTCGGGCTGACGCCTTACGCGCAGCAGGCGCGCGAGACCTATCACCAGGGTTGGCGCACCGCCGCGAACGCCTGATGCCTCAGCGACTTCAGGAATGTGCTGCGGCTTAAACCGCAGCACTTTCCGTTTGTGCCACCTCGCTGGCATAGCGGGCGGTGGCGATGAGCCCACCGAACGAGAAATAATGCGGATGGGCGTCGCCGATCTCGCCTTGCGCTGCGCCCAGCGCCTCGACGAGGCGGTCCGGTCCGACATTGCCAACCAGACCGCTGGCGGCGCCCGATATCAGCCCGCGCAAGGAAGCGGTAACGCCGCAGCGCTTTGCGAAACGAAGCAATGCCGAAATACTGGTCGGTCCCGCCATGCCGATCTTCACCGGCTTTGCGATACCGCAGGCGCGCAACTGCTTGAGCCAGGCTAAAATGCGTTCCGGAGAGAACGAGAACTGACTGACGATATGAACGCGCAAGCCGTGCGCCGTGGCGGCCGCGATCTTTTCATCAAGCGCGGCTTCGAGACGCCCAGCCGAAATGCGCGGATGGGCTTCCGGATAAGCGCCAATACCGATTTCTTCAATGCCGGCCTCGCGCAAACGGCCTTTCTGTATGACTGCGAGCGCGTCGGCGAATGCTTGCGGCATGTCGACATCGCCGCCGATCAGCAGCAGCCGGCGTATGTCGGCTTCACCGCGAAGGCCAGCGAGCAGTTCCTGTAGCGCGCCAGTACTGGCAAGCCGGCGCGCCGCAATATGGGCGACCGGCTCGAGGCCCGCTTTGCGCAAGGCAGTCGCCGCCGCGACGGTTTCGTCCGGCGTGGCCGCCGGCACCGCGGTTACATAGACCGGAGTGCCATGCGGCAGGATCGCGGCAATTTGCTCGATCTCGGCCGGGCGCGGACGCGTGGCCTCGATCGAGAAGGTTTGCGCAAATGACGACGGCATGGAGCGCGTGCGCCTATTCGCGCCGACGCGAGATTACAAAGGATTCGTCGTAGAACCACAAGCCGCCGTGCTTCTGAAGAACCTCGCGGGTCGCTTCTATATAGCGGCGATCGCTGTTCACATCGGACAAACGATCGTCTTCCACTTGCGCCACGTAGATCGCCGCGTTCCATGCGGCGAGCAACGTCGAGGTGCCAATCGACGATGAGATTTCCGATGGCAGCGTGTGCATGTCATAGCGGAACAGCGAGCGCTGGTCGGCATAAGCGTTGAAATTTAGATCACGGCCGGCCGGACCCAGCTCGTGTTTTGCTTCCTTGAGCAGATCGTGACGGCTGTGTGTGAACGGATTATCACTTGGCCATACCCTCTGGATGATCTCCATGCCCGGATCGTGCCCGTAGGAATGGACCGCAATCATGCGACCGCCAGGCCCGAGCGCACGGGCGAGAGGCGCCAGCACGCGCTTGGCCTTGAACTCGAGAGAAGCGCGCGCGCGGTAGGGCTGCGAGGCGATCACCAGATCGTAGTCGGCAACGGTGCCGCCCGGCTTGGGTACGATCTGATCGAGCAGGAAACGGTGATCGTTGCGATAGATCACCAGGATCACCGGGCGCTCATAAACGGGATTGCCGCTTTTCGCACTAACGCGCGCTTTCCAGTTCTCGGCCAGAAATGGCTCAAGATCGATGATCTGCTTCTCGAAGCTGTGTGCCGTGTTGCCTTCCATCGCCAGCTCTTTCCACACCAGGCTGGTAGCCGCGCTGAGCGATTTCACTACCAGCCAGGGCGCCTCGGCATAGGCAAGATTGGTAAGCACCAGCACGCTGGAAGGATGTTCGACGAAGCGGTCCGCCATCTTGTGCAGTGTGAGGCGTATGTCCTCCAGGCTGATTTCCTTGCCAACGATATAGAACGGCGTGGTCGGAAAACGATCATGCATCGAGCGCATCACGCGCGCGAGCACAGTGCCGTCGCCGACACCGGCGTCGAATATGCGTACCGCCGGTGGCCGTGGATGAATGTTGGCGAGCTCGAGCCCGACGCGCGAGGCGATCTCCCATTTCTCCGAGCAGGTATTTACGAAAAGCAGGTATTTTTGCCGGTTGTCGAAGAAACGGAAATTGCGCTGCGGATCGTCGCTGGCGAGACCAGAGGCAACCGGCGGCGCCGCCGGTTTGATCACAGGCAGTGCGCCGGGCGGTGTCGGCTCGAACAGCACGCGGCGACGCGCCGGCGCACCATCGGTATTGCGCGCCATAAAGGTGCGGATACGTTCGAGTGTATCAGTCGTAATACGGCCGCCGTTGCGTAGACGGCTGGCGAGCTTGCCGTCATTTACTGCGCGGCGCCCGAATGTCGATTCCGCAAGCCCGCGCTGCCGGCAAAATTCGCTGATCTCCTGGAGGATTTGCTGGTTCATGACGTTTCCTGCGACCGGCTCTCGGTGGCCGTTACGAAGCCGAAGCGAACCAACTCCACCCGCACTCGTCAACTGTAAAAACTGGATTAATAGAAGTGGGCAGAGTGGGTGGGCAACTTGCCCATCTGTAAAACCATATGATGCAAAAGAAAAAGCGGTAAAACATTTTTAATCACAGGGCGCGGCGGCTCATTATTGAGGGAAACTTCCCACATCCATGCCATAGTTAGTGGGCACAGTGGGCACCTCCGCGACCGACTTGCCGCTGAAAATTGCGGCTCGGTACCGGCCGAACACCCCCATTTACTCAGATGTCGAAGAAAACCGTCTCGTTCTCGCCCTGGACGCGGATATCGAAACGATAAACTGGAAGCTCGCCCCGCATCGCCTTGTGGGCAACGAGAGTCCCGCATCGGTCAGCCGGCACCAGCGTCAGGATGGGATCACTGTCGTTGGCCGCCTCGTCGGCAAAATAGAGCCGGGTATAGATCTGACGCAGCATCCCGCGCGAGAAGATGCAGAACACAATATGCGGCGCTTGCGGCTTGCCATTCAGCCCTGGTACCGGCCCCGGCTTGATGGTGTCGAAGCTGAAAGTACCGTTTTTGTCGGTTGCCGAGCGACCGAAGCCCATGAACTTGGTGTTCGGCCGCGTCCTGCTGTCGCGCGGGTGCGCATAACGACCCTGCGCGTCCGCCTGCCATACCTCCACCATCGCGTCGTTGATCGGGATGCCGTCGCCATCGAGCACTTGACCTTCGATGCGGATCTTCGTGCCCGAAGCGTCCGGGGTCACCAGATTGGCACCGGCGGTTTCCTTCCAGTCGTAGATGTCGCTCGGCCTCCAGTCGCAGCGACTATGCGGCGCAAGGCCGTATGCAAAGAACGGACCGACGGTTTGTGATGGAGTGATGTCAGACATTTAATGCTTGTCCGTGTCTTGGGGCGTGGCTTCGCGACCGCGCAGCACAATGTCGAAGCGGAAGCAAAGCGCCCAATCGGGGATGGTGTTTTCCAAATCGAAACTCGAGACCATACGCTGTCGCGCCTTCTCGTCGGTCACCGAGTTGAAGATCGGATCAAATGGAAACAGCGGATCGCCCGGGAAATACATCTGCGTCACCAGCCGTGACAGAAACGAATGGCCGAACACCGAGAAGTGGATGTGGTTGGGGCGCCAGGCATTGTGGTGATTGCCCCAAGGGTAGGCACCTGGCTTCACCGTGATGAAGCGATAGTAGCCATTCTTGTCGGTGATGGTACGCCCAGCACCAGTGAAGTTTGGATCGAGCGGCGCCGGATGCTGGTCAACATTGTGCACATAGCGGCCGCAGGCATTCGCCTGCCAGATCTCCACCAGTGTGGAGGCTTGTGGCCGCTTGTCCTCATCGTACACATGGCCGTGCACAATGATGCGCTCGCCCAAAGGCTCGCCCTTGTGCTGTCTTGTGAGATCGGCGTCACCTTCCGGAATTGCGTCGTGGCCATAGACCGGGCCGGTCAGCTCCGACAGTGTGTGTGGCACGATGATCAGCGGCTTCGACGGCGAGCGCTTGACTGTGCTGCGATAGTCGGGCGTGAGATGCTTGGGAAAAGCACTCAAGCTCTCTTTTGGGAAAACCAGCGTCATTCTTGTTTCCTTTTATTGGTGGCGCTTTCAGGTTGCTCGTTCGATTGCAAGCGATACGCCTTGACCGACTCCAACGCACATTGTGACGAGCCCGAGCTTGCCGCCGCTCTCCTCCAGACCATGCGCGGCCGTTAGCGCCAGGCGAGCACCAGACATGCCAAGCGGATGACCAAGTGCAATCGCACCGCCATGCGGATTGACGTGTTCGGCATCATCGGCAAGTCCCAGCTGCCGCAAGCAGGCTAGCGACTGTGAGGCGAAGGCTTCGTTGATCTCGATCAAATCGTAGCTGGAAATTTTATGCTGGAGGCGCGCCATTAGCTTTTGTGTCGCCGGTATCGGCCCGATGCCCATGATGCGAGGCGGCACTGCCGCCGAAGCCATACCGAGAATGCGGGCGCGAGGGGTCAGCCCATGTGCCTTCACCGCTGCTTCCGATGCGATAATGATGGCGGCTGCTCCGTCATTGACACCAGAGGCATTGCCTGCAGTTACGGTACCGGGGTTGCGGAACGGCGTCTTGAGCTTGGCAAGTTGCTCGAGCGTGGTGTCAGGGCGAGGATGTTCGTCCTTGTCGACCTTAACTGATCCCGCCTTGCCTCCCGGCACCTCGACCGCGACGATCTCTTTGGCGAAGAAGCCCGAGGCGATTGCCTTGCCGGCTCGCTGCTGCGAGCGCAGCGCAAAAGCGTCCTGGTCAGCGCGGGTGATCTGAAATTCCTCGGCCACGTTTTCGCCAGTCTCCGGCATGGAATCGACGCCGTATTGCTGTTTCATCCGCTGATTAATGAAGCGCCAGCCGATTGTCGTATCGTATATTTCAACCGTGCGCGAAAAGGCTTCCTGCACCTTGCCCTGCACAAACGGCGCACGCGTCATCGATTCGACGCCGCCGGCAATCGCGAATTCCATTTCGCCGGCGCGGATTGCGCGAGCGGCAGTGCCGACCGCTTCCAGCCCCGATGCGCAAAGCCGGTTCAAGGTCACGCCCGGCACACTGGTCGGAAGGCCCGCGAGCAGCAGCGCCATGCGCGCAACGTTGCGATTGTCCTCGCCAGCCTGATTGGCGCAGCCGCAATAGACCTCGTCGAGTTTTTCCCAGTCGATCTTGGGATTGCGCGCGATCAACGCCTTGATCGGCACCGCGGCGAGGTCGTCGGTTCGTACTTCGGCGAGCGCTCCGGCATAACGCCCGATCGGAGTCCGTATAGCATCGCAAAGAAACGCATCGCGCGCCATTACGCGGCCTCCGCATGCGCGCGTTTGGTGCGCGCATGAAGATCGCGCAGCACTTCGAGTTCGCGTTGCGTGGGTGGCGGAGTTTCAGCGACCTTGGCTGCAAACTTCACCGGCCAGCCGGCATTTTCCTGGATCTGCTCGCGGGTGACGCCCGGATGGATGGAAACCACGGTCATTTCTTTCGTTTCCGGATCGGGCTCGAACAAGGCCAAATCGGTGATGAGCCTGGTCGGACCTTTGGTCTTCACGCCAAGCTTGGCGCGTGAATCACCACCCGAAACATGGCCGATCGAGGTGACGAAATCGAGCTTGTCGACGAAGCTGCGCTTGCCCTGCGCCATGATGATAAAGATCTCGGCGCAGGACGTGGCGATCTCCGGCGCGCCGCCACCGCCGGGCAGCCGTACTTTCGGTTTGTCGTAAGGGCCGACGACGGTTGTGTTGAGGTTCGCATACCTGTCGATCTGTGCACCACCGAGGAAGCCGATCTTGATGCGGCCACCTTGCAGCCAATAGCGGAACATTTCAGGCACCGATACGGTGGTGAGGGCGGTCTCGCACAGCTCGCCGTCGCCGATCGATAGCGGCAGAATATTCGGCTTGGTGGCGAGCGTGCCGGATTCGTAGATGAGCGTGATGTTGGGTGCGTGCGTCAGCCGCGCGAGATTGCAGGCGGCTGATGGTTGGCCGATGCCGACAAAGCAGACGTCGTCGTTTTTCAGCGCGCGTGCTGCAGCGACAGTCATCATCTCGTTGGGCTTGTAGTCGGCCATGATGCTCACTCCGCCGCGACGCGTTGCTTGCGCACGTACTGGGCAAAAACCTCCGGACCTTTCGTGAGCACATTTTCTTTCATCCAAGCAAGAAAAGAATCGCGCTCGCGTGCGATCGCGTCCCACTTTTTGTAGAAGCCGTTGTTGCGCGGATAATAGCCCTGCGCATAGGAGGGATAAGCGCCGCCCGGTATCTCGACCACATGGCCAACGGTCCAGTGCGGCAGCACGACCGCATTGAGGCTTCGCTCGGGCAGTTCGTCGACGATTTCCTCGACCGTGACCACCGAGCGCTTCGAGGCGAGCACCGCCTCCTTCTGCACGCCGAGCACGCCTTCGATCATGACATTGCCGGCCTTGTCGGCGCGCTGGGCATGAATTACTGCGACGTCCGGCCGGTGTGCCGGTACAGCGGCAAGCTCCTCGCCGGTAAACGGGCATGTTACGCGTTTGATCCTGGAATTCACTTTCGGCAGATCGCCACCGATATAACCGCGAAAGATAGCGCAGGGCAGACCGCATGCGCCTGCCTCGTAAGCGTTGGCCATGGCAGCGTGCGAATGCTCTTCCAACTCGAGCCTGTGCGGCCAGCCGTTCTCAACCGCGTCACGCAAACGATGCAGCGAGCCGACGCCGGGATTGCCGCCCCAGGAAAATACCAGCCTGGCCACGCAGCCCATGCCGATGAGCTGATCGTAAATGAGATCCGGCGTCATGCGGATGAGCGTCAGTCCTTTCCGGCCCTGACGGATAATCTCGTGGCCGGCGGCATGGGGAATAAGATGCGTGAAGCCCTCGAGCGCGACGGTGTCGCCGTCGCGGATGGCGGACTTGATAGCTTCGGCGAGCGAGGAAATACGCGCCATACGGGCTACTTCCAGGTTACAGGGCCGTATTTACGGCTGCCTATCGGCAGGGTCAAATGGCGATCGCGGCACAAGTTGGGGCTCCAACGGATTGTTGGTCATGCTGGGCAAACAGCCAATTTTCACAATTCACGCCGAACTCGAGGCGGTCAAAAATCTCGGCCGCACGCCTTATGGCGAGCGCCGTATGATCGGCATTCTCGGCGGCAGCGTGCGCGGACCAAAGCTTTCCGGCCGCATTCTGCCCGGTGGCACCGATTGGCAAATCATCCGCAGCGACGGCGCCGCCGATATCAAGGCGTGCTACACCATCGAAAGCGACGCCGGGGCTCTCATTATGGTCACCAGCGAAGGCCTGCGGCACGGGCCGCCCGACATAATCGAGAAGCTGGCACGGGGCGAAAATGTCGATCCCGCTCATTATTATTTCCGCACCGTGATGCGTTTCGAGACGGCCGACCCTGCGGTCGCCTGGCTCAATCGCATTCTGGCCCTGGCGCGAGGTCAGCGTGAAGCCCGCGCCGTGCGGCTCGATGTCTACGAGGTGGAATAATGGCCTTCAGCCGAACTCGCGCAGCAGATCCATCAGCTGTTTGCGCCGCTTGTGTCCGACGTGCTTGGCTATTTGGGCCTCGTGCTGCTTGGCGAGACTTTTGATTCTGGCCAGCGCTCGCTCCCCGTCCGTCGTCAAATAGAGTGAGTACGAGCGCGCATCGCTGCCGGACGCGCAGCGGCTGATCCATTTGCGCCGCTCCAGCTCATGCAGTAGGCGGGCTAGCCGTGCGCGTTCGATGCTCAGCGTCTGCCCGATCGCAGCTTGGGACTGGCCCGGATTGGCTTCCATGATTATCAGCACGGAATATTGCGCAGTGCGCACCTTCATCGCGCGCAGCGTCTGGATAAAGTCCTGGAACACCCAGATCTGCAGACGGCGTAAGAAATAGCCGAGATGGTGGTCAAGTTGTCCGAGTGCAAGCCTGTCCGCCCGCGTACTTCGGGCGTTTCTGGCTTTTGCTGCACTGCGCACAGATCGCCGGCGACCGACCAACTGCGTGTCTCCAGTCTCAGCGCTCAGCTTGACCCTAATTGTTGACAATGACAACATTCTTGGCAGCGGGGTAATAATTTAACGGACACGGGGAGGCTCCCATGCTGCAATTCAAGACATTTGCCGCGGTTCTCGTCGCCCTGATCGCCACGCCGGTTTATGCTGAGACAAACGGCGTGCTGCGGATCGGTGTGCTCAACGACATGTCGAGCGTCTATGCCGACTTCCAAGGACCGGGTTCGGTGGTCGCCGCCCAGATGGCGATCGAGGACTTCGCCAAGCATTCGAACCGCAAAGTCGAGGTGACTTCAGGCGATCATCAGAACAAGCCCGACATCGGGGCCGGCATCGCGCGGCGCTGGCTTGACGTCGAAGGCATCGACATGATCGTCGATTTGCCTAACTCGGCGGTCGCGCTCGCGGTCGGCGACATCGTACGCAAAAAGAACAAGGTTGCAATCGGCTCCGGCGCCGGCACCGCGCTGCTCACCGGCGCGAAATGCTCGCCCAATTTCGTGCACTGGACTTACGACACTTGGGCCAACGGTCACGCCCTCGCACGCGGCGTGCTCGCCTCCGGCGCCAAGACCTGGTTCTTCATCACCGCCGACTATGCCTTCGGACACGATCTCGAGAAGCAGGCGAGCGACGAGGTGCTGGCAAGCGGCGGCAAGATCATCGGCGCTGTCCGCCATCCGCTCGGCGTTTCGGATTTCTCGTCTTTCCTGCTGCAGGCGCAGGCCTCCGGGGCGGAAATCGTCGCGCTCGCAAATGCCGGCGGCGACACCACTAATAGCGTGAAACAGGCGGCCGAATTCAAAGTCGGCGCCAAGCAGAAGATCGTCTCGCTCATCTTCGATCTGCAAAGCGTGCCCGCACTCGGACTGAATATCGCGCAGGGACTGGTCGGCATCAATGCATTCTACTGGGACATGAATGATCAGACCCGCGCCTGGTCGAAGCGCTTTCAGGAGCGGCACTCGAAGAAAATGATGCCCAATCACATGCATGCTGGCGTCTATGCCGCGGTGCTGCATTATCTCAAGGCAGTCGACAAAGTTGGCTCGCCGGCAGACGGGGCTGCAGTAGTGGCCGCCATGAAGGCGATGCCGACTGACGACCCGCTGTTCGGAAAAGGCAGCATCCGCGCCGACGGCCGCAAGATCCATCCAATGTACCTGCTGCAGGTCAAGACTCCGGCCGAATCGAAAAGCGAGTGGGATGTCTTCAGGATCGTGGGGACGATCCCCGCCGACAAGGCGTTCCGGCCGCTGAACGAAGGCGGTTGTCTGCTGGTTAAGAACTGAGCGTTGCGGAAGCGGCTTCCCGACGACATGATGTCTGACGGAGCACAGTGTGAGCTAGAGGATGTCGTCCAAAGTCTTTGCTGCGCAATTGCCCGCCTCGCTGACCGTAGAGCGGCACGGCAACGTCGCCGTGCTGAAGCTCAACCGCGCGCACAAACGCAACGCGCTCGACGACGAGACGATCATTGGCATCGAACAATTCTTCACCTCGCTGCCGGATGGCATCAGCGCCGTCCTGCTCGCAGGCGAGGGCGAGCATTTCTCTGCCGGCCTCGACTTGACGGAATTGGAGGAGCGCGACGTTTCTCAAGGCATTGCTCATTCCGGCTTGTGGCACCGCGCATTCGAGAAGATTCAGTTCGGCAAGGTGCCGGTGGTCGCCGTCCTACATGGCGCGGTGGTTGGCGGCGGCCTCGAGCTTGCCGCCGCGGCGCATGTACGCGTCGCCGAACGCTCGGCGTATTATGCCCTGCCAGAAGGCAGCCGTGGCATTTATGTCGGTGGAGAGGGTTCCGTGCGGCTACCACGGCTGATTGGAGTCGCGCGCATGATGGACATGATGCTCACCGGGCGCACTTACTCCGCCGAAGAAGGCCAAGCTTTTGGGCTGACCACATATCTGGTCGAGCCCGGTAAGGGCTTTGCTAAAGGCCGCGAGCTCGCGCAGCGCATCGCTGGAAATGCGCCATTGACCAATTTCGCTGTCATGCACGCGCTGCCACGCATTGCCGAGATGGATCCGGCGAGCGGCTACGCAGTCGAGGCGCTGATGTCTGCGATCGCGCAGGCCGATCCTGATGCAAAGGCGCGGCTCAAGGATTTTCTGGAGAAGCGCGCGCCGAAGGTGACGCGAAGTTGAGTGAGATGGCCAGGAATCGATGGCAAGCGTAGTCCGAGAAGTTCAGAGCCGCGTTCCAGCGCCGCTACGTCCGGTGCGGCTGGGCAAGCTCGATGCCGTGCTGGAGCGTCGGGCGGGCGGTGTCATCTACATCCGCGCGGCACAAGAACTCGGACGCTACTACGACACGCTGAACCAACCGCTCGAACATTGGGCCAAGACTGCGCCCGACCGTGTATTTCTCGCGCAACGCGACGCTCAAGGCCAATGGCGCAAGCTTTCCTATGCCGAAGTACTCGCTGATGTGAAGCGAATCGGCGCTGCATTGCTGCGGCGTGGGCTTTCGGCCGAAAAACCGATCGTGGTGCTTTCCGGCAATGACATCGAACACGCGCTTCTTGGTCTGGCGGCGATGTATGTCGGGATTCCCTACGCGCCGATCTCTGCGGCCTATTCGCTGATGTCGAGCGACTTCGGCAAGCTGCGTGCGATCGTTAATCTGCTGACGCCGGGTCTGGTTTTCGCCAACGATGGCGGGCCGTTCGCAAGGGCGCTCTACGAAACAATACCGAACAGCGTTGAGCTGGTGGTGACGCGCAATCTGGGCGACCGCAAGACCACTCTGTTCGCCGAACTTCTTGGCGCAAGCGATGATGCCGGGGTCGCTGCCGCGCAGCGTGCCGTGACCCCGCACACTATTGCCAAGTTCCTGTTCACCTCTGGCTCGACCGGAAGCCCCAAGGCCGTCATCAACACGCACCGTATGCTCTGCTCGAACCAGACGATGCTCGCGTCTGGCTTCGCCTTCGTGACCGACGAGCCGCCGGTGGTAGTGGATTGGCTGCCGTGGAGCCATACTTTCGGCAGTAATCACAACTTCAACATGGTGCTTACCTACGGCGGATCGCTCTATATTGATGATGGCAATCCCACGCCGCCGGGCGTGCCGAAGACCGCGCGAAATTTACGCGAGATCGCCCCCACCATCTATTTCAATGTCCCTAAAGGTTATGAGGCGCTGATCCCGCACTTCCGCGCTGACGAAACGTTGCGCCGAAATTTCTTCAGCCGGCTGAAGGTCCTGTTTTATGCGGGCGCCGGTCTGAATCAGGTCACGTGGGATGAGCTCACGCAGCTTGCGGTCGAGACCACCGGTGAGCGCATTATTTTTCTGTCCTCGCTCGGCTCAACGGAGACCGCGCCGCTGGCGCTCGCCTGCTCTTGGGATTTTGACCGCCCCGGGAATATCGGACTGCCGACGCCCGGCGTCGAACTCAAGCTGGTGCCGAATGAGGGCAAGCTGGAAGCGCGGCTGCGCGGCCCGCATATTACGCCCGGCTATTGGCGGCAGGAGCATCTTACACGCGAGGCCTTCGACGAGGAGGGTTTCTACAAGATCGGTGATGCGCTGAAATTCGTTGACCCGAACGATCCTGGTAAGGGGCTGTTGTTCGACGGCCGCATCGCTGAAGATTTCAAGCTATCGAGCGGCACATGGGTCAGCGTGGGCCCGCTACGCGCACGCTTCGTCGATCATTTTGCGCCATACGTGCGTGACGCTGTATTCGCCGGCGCCGATCGCGATGACATCGCAGCCTTGGTGTTTCCTGACATCGAGGCTTGCCGAAAGCTTGGCGGTTTAGGCTCGAACGCATCGCCCGCCGAAACTGTCGATGCATTGCCTGTGCGTGCAAGATTTACCGAACTGCTTGCAAAACTGGCTGCCGCCAGCCCTGGGTCCTCGACGCGCGTGGAGCGCGCAATCCTGATGGCAGAACCGCCATCCATGGATAAAGGCGAGATGACCGACAAAGGCTCGATCAACCAACGTGCGGTGTTAAAGAACCGCGCCGCCCTGGTGGACGAGCTCTACGCGGTGCCTCTATCGTCGCGGTCGATCGCAGTCGAAGGAAAACGCTGATGGAGACCAAAGGACAGGCGGCTATCGTCACCGGCGGCGCGTCGGGTCTGGGCGCTGCGACCGCGCGCGCATTGGCCGCAGCTGGCGCGAAAGTTGCCATTATCGATGTTAACGAAAAGGCCGCTGCTGAAGTGGCGGACAGTATCAAGGGCATCGCCGTTGCCTGTGACGTTGCTGACAGCGCGAGTGGCGAAGCGGCGGTGAAAAAAGCTGCCACCGCGCATGGGCCTGCGCGCATCCTGGTCAATTGCGCCGGCGTCGGCGCGGCCAAGCGCATCGTTGGCCGCGACGGACCTATGCCGCTCGCCGATTATGAGCGCGTCATTCGTATCAACTTGATCGGCACCTTCAATATGATGCGGCTGGTGGCCGCCGCCCTGCAGTTGGCGGAGCCGATGGCCGGTGGCGAGCGCGGCGTTATTGTCTCCACAGCTTCCGTCGCTGCCTTTGAGGGGCAGATCGGGCAGGCCGCTTATTCCTCCTCCAAAGGCGGTATCGCTGCGCTAACACTGCCGGCAGCGCGCGAATTTGCACAATCCGGTATCCGTGTGCTGGCGATAGCGCCCGGAATTTTTGGCACGCCGATGTTGCGCGCGCTGCCACAGGAAGTGCAGGATTCCCTCGGTGCTTCGGTACCGTTCCCCAAGCGCGTAGGCGAGCCGCGCGAATTTGCAGCGCTTGTGCTCCATTGCGTGCACAATGCTTATCTCAATGGCGAAGTCATTCGCCTCGACGGCGCGCTGCGTATGGCGCCACGCTGATACGAGGCCGCCGTGACGACTTTTAGCAACACACGCACTGTGCGGATCGAATGGGGCGACTGCGACCCTGCCGGCATTATTTTCTATCCGCGCTATTTCGAGATTTTTGATGCCTCGACTGCTCTGCTGTTCGAAAGGTCGCTTGGAATGACAAAATTTCAAATGTTCAAGAATCTCGAATTCGGGGGCTTTCCGCTCGTCCGTACGCGTGCTCGATTCTTAAAGCCAACGCGTTTCGGAGACGACGTGACAGTAGAAAGCAAGATTGCCTTCGGTCGCTCCAGCTTCGACGTCGAGCACCGGCTAGGTCTTAAGGGCGAGATTTGCGTCGAGGCCTCGGAAAAGCGGGTCTGGGTTGTGCGCGATGCGAACGGCCGGCTCAAATCGCATCCCGTTCCCGAGGCGGTGCTAGCGAAATTTGTCGGTTAGCGCGCGACTACTCGATCTCTGCAGCAATCCTCTTCAAAATCTGGATAAAACGTTTGCGGTCACGTGCGCCGATGACGTAATCAAGATTGCGCTCGTGCCGCCGCGCGCAGCGCGTCATCATGGTGAGTATTTTCTTTCCGGCCGGCGTGACGTTCAAGCGATAGGTGCGGCGATCGCTATCCATACGATTGCGTTCGACGAGACCACGCCGCACCAGATCCTCAACGACAGGGGTAAGGCTGGACTTGTCGCGACCATTGGCTTGTGACAACTCAGTCTGGCTGATCCCGGGATTGCGTGCGATTAGCGTCAAGGTGGCGAAACGGCCAGGACTTTCGCCAATCTCCTGAGAACGGCGCGAGAATGCCTGAAAGGCGGCCTCCTGGGCCATGCGCAGATTGAAGCCAACCCAGTTGGCAAGTGGACCAAAATTAATCGATACGTCAAGGACTTCGCCGTTCTTACCGCGTCGGCGGCCGCCTGTGCCGTTCGTTCCGTGCACCGTCTCTACCTTTATTTTCCGAAGTGGACAGTCGACTGCTGCCCGATCCAGCATTTAGTTTGATGTCAAACTATAAGCTTTACAACGTCGCTCGCATTCGGCTGAATATTGCAAAAAGTTGGCTTTAACCAACACCCCAAAACCCAAGGGAGGAACCCATGAAACTCCGTTTCGCCGGATGTGTCTACGCTGCCGCTCTCTTGATCGGTGGAGCGACCGGCGTGCTCGCGCAAGACAAGACCTTCGAACTCAAGCTCGCACACTGGGTACCACCATCGCATCCGCTGCAGAAGGCCCTGGAGGAATGGGGAGCGTCCGTCGAGAAGGATTCCGGCGGCACCATCAAATATAAAGTCTATCCCGCCCAGCAGCTCGGCAAGGCCTTCGACCATTACGATATGGCGCGCGACGGCATTGCTGACCTCACCTACATTAATCCTGGCTATCAGCCGGGCCGCTTCCCGATCATCGGCGCAGGCGAATTGCCGTTCCTGATCTCTAACGCCAAGAGCGGGTCCCAAGCGATTGACGCGTGGTACCGTAAATACGCTGACAAGGAGATGAAGGACGTCAAGTTCTGCTTGGCCTTCCTGCACGATCCAGGCACGTTCCACTCCAAAACGAAGAAGGTCATGGTGCCCGCGGACATCAAAGGTATGCGGATCCGACCTGCGCACGCGACTATGGCGGCCTGGGTGACCCAACTTGGCGGCACCAATGTGCAGGCGTCGGCCCCGGAAGTGCGTGATATCCTCGACAAGGGCGTAGCGGACGCCGTGACTTTCCCTTGGGGCTCGGTCCCCCTATTTGGGATCGACAAGGTTACGAAGTACCACATGGAAGCGCCGCTTTACGTCACCACCTTCGCCTTCGTGTTCAACAAGAACACCTACGATCAGATGTCGGCGGCGCAGAAGAAGGTCATCGACAATCACTGCAGTAACGCATGGGCACTGAGAGTTGCGGCGCCTTGGGCCGATTTTGAGCATAACGGCATCGCCACGCTGAAGGCGTTGGCGGGTCATGAGGTCTACGGTTTGAGTCCGGAACAGCTCGCCGAATGGCGCAAAGCGGCTGAGCCGTTGGAAAAGGCCTGGGCCGACAACGTTAAAAAGTCTGGTGGCAATTCTGACCAGATTATGAGCGAACTGAGGGACCAGCTCAGCAAGCTCAGCGCGGCCTACTGACGCCGAATATGGTCTAGCCAAGAATCGTCTAACGGACGCAACCCGCGTCCGTTACAAACATTTTGCCAGAATTCATGACCGAAAACGTCATGAGCGAAAACGAAATTGCGAATCGGCTCGCCGGTGGCAGCGGACGTCCGCGCCGGCACGGCCCGATGGACCGATTCATCAATGGCATCGAGCTGATCGCGGCATTTTTCGTCGGAATTGTTGCCGCCGATATATTCGTATCGGTGATGCTGCGATATTTTTTTAGCGTGCAAATTCCGGATGCCTACGATTTCGGACGCATGTTACTCGGCATTCTGATCTTCTGGGGTATCGCGGCAACTTCGTATCGCGGCACTCACATTACAGTCGATCTCGTCTGGGCCAATGTGAACACACGCTGGCAGCGTTTTATCGACGTGTTTGCAACGCTGGTGCTGCTGTTCGTGGTTAGCGTGCAGACTTATACACTGCTCGACAAAGTTACCGGCACTTATAACGACCACGTTCTCACTTTCGATTTAAGGCTGCCGACGTGGCCTTTCTTCGCCGTCGCCTGGGCGGGTGACGTGTCGGCGGTGCTGCTGATTGCAATCCGCACCTGGCGGCTAATCTTCCGTCCTGAATTGATGGCAGGCGGCTACCAGATCAAGGCGGTCGAATGAGACAGCCATGAGCGCCGACGCCGTCGCTGTCATCGGCTTTCTCGTCCTGTTTGCGCTGATGTTGCTGCGCGTACCGGTCGGTATGGCAATGGGCTTAGTCGGCGTCACGGGCTTCGGCTACATCGTCGGCGGCATTCCTGCGCTGAAGATGGTCGGGCAGACCTCAATGCGCACGGTCACCGACTACACTTTCGGTGTCATTCCGATGTTCCTTTTAATGGGCGCCTTCGTGTCCAATTCAGGCATGAGCCGTGAATTATTTCGTGCTGCTAACAGTTTTCTTGGTCATCTGCGCGGTGGGCTTGGCATCGCCACCATTGCGGCCTGCGGCGGCTTCGCCGCGATTTCCGGCTCCTCAGTCGCAACCGCCGCAACGTTCTCCACCGTCGCCTATCCAGAGATGCGGCATTATGGCTATCCGCAGAGTTTCGCGACCGGCGTGATCGCCGCAGGCGGCACCCTGGGCGCGATGCTGCCGCCCTCTACCGTGCTCGCGGTCTACGGCATCATCACTGAACAGGACATCGGCAAGCTCTTCATTGCCGGCATTCTTCCAGGAATTCTTGCCGCCTCGATGTATATAAGCACGGTCGCAATCATAGGCTTCCTGCGGCCAGGTTTTTTACCGCGCACGCCGCGCCATTCGTGGAAAGAGCGCGTGGCCGGTCTGCGCGACATCTGGGCGACCATGCTGCTGTTCGTGTTCGTGATCGGCGGACTCTATGGCGGCCTCTTCACACCAACCGAAGCAGGCGGCATGGGCGCGGGCGGCGCTTTTCTGATTGGCGTACTGCGAGGACGGCTCGATCGCACCGAAATCCGGCGCTCGCTTCTGCAGGCCACACGCACCGCCGCAGCGGTTTTCACCGTGCTGATCGGCGCGTTGCTGTTCGGATATTTCCTCACCGTAACGCAGACGCCGCAAAAAGTGACAGCATTCCTTACTGGACTCGGGCTTGGCCGCTATGGCGTGCTGTCACTGATCATGCTGATGTACCTGGTGCTCGGGTGCTTGATGGATTCGCTGGCGATGGTGATCCTCACCGTGCCGATCATCTTCCCGGTCATCATTCATCTCGGCTTCGACCCGATCTGGTTCGGCATCATCATCGTGATGACGGTAGAGCTGGGGCTGATTCACCCACCAGTCGGAATGATCGTGTTCGTGATAAAAAGCGTGGTGCAGGACGTCGATTTCACCACGATCTTCAAGGGGGTATTGCCGTTCATTATCACTGATCTGATCCGGCTGGTGATCCTGATTGCCTTCCCGATCATCGCTTTGTGGTTGCCCTCGCACATGTAAGGCAGTTCCTATATAGTTTGGGTCCAAACTATCTACCGAAGGCCTGACGATGGAACGTTCGTTCAAGAAGGAAGTGCAGGCGCTGAAATTGGGTGACGGCGAGACCTTCCGCGGCGAAGGCATCCTCGCGGTCACCAAGGCACTTCTGCAGTCGGGCGTTTCCTACGTTGGCGGATATCAGGGTGCGCCGGTCTCGCATTTGCTCGACGTCCTGGTCGATGCCGAAGACATCATGTCTGAACTCGGCGTGCATCTGGAAACCTGTTCGAACGAGGCCTCTGCCGCCGCGATGCTTGGCGCATCGATCAACTATCCGCTACGCGGCGCCGTGACCTGGAAATCGATCGTCGGCACCAACGTTGCCGCCGACGCACTATCCAACCTCGCCTCACCCGGTGTCGTCGGCGGCGCCATGATCATTCTGGGCGAGGACTATGGCGAGGGCGCGAGCGTCATCCAGGAGCGCTCTTATGCTTATGCGCTCAAATCCTCGATGTGGTTGCTCGATCCGCGCCCCGATCTGCCGTCAATTGTGCGCACGGTGGAGAAGGGTTTCGAATTGTCGGAAGCGAGTCACGCGCCGGTCATGCTGGAATTGCGCATCCGCGCCTGCCACGCAACCGGCGAATTCGCCGCCAAGAACAACCGCAAGGGCATCGTGTCCGGACTGGACAAGCTATCCGGCCCGCCACGCTTCGAATACGGCCGGCTGGCGCATCCGCCGGTGATCTTCACGCAAGAGCGCCTGAAGGTGGAGGAGCGGCTGCCGGCCGCACGCACGTTCATCCGTGAGCACAAGCTCAACGAGACCATCGACGGTGACCTGAGCGACATCGGCATCATCGTGATGGGCGGGCTTACCAACAGCGTGCTGCGCGCGCTCGAGCGCATGGGACTTGCCGACGTGTTCGGCGCCTCGCGCGTCCCTGTGCTGGTGCTGAACGTCGTCTATCCGCTGGTGTCGGAGGAGCTGCGCGAATTCTGCGCGGGCAAACGCGCCGTACTGGCGGTCGAGGAAGGCTATCCCGACTACATCGAGCAGGCGGTTAATGTGGAACTCCGCCGCGCTGACATAAATACACGTGTGCTTGGCAAGGGTCCGCTGCCGAAAGCGGGCGAATATGCCTCCGATGTATTGCTCGAAGGACTCGCAGCGTTTCTTCAGGACGCAAAGCCGAAAGGTATCGACGCGGATACTGTCGCAGAAAAGGCTCGTTGTCTGATTGCGCATAAGGCGAGAGCTGCTTCGGCTTTAGGCCCTTTGCCGCCGCGCCCGCCGGCCTTCTGCATTGGTTGCCCGGAGCGTCCGGTGTTTTCGGCAATCAAACTGATGCAACGGGAATTGGGGCCGACTCACATCAGCGCCGACATCGGCTGCCACTCGTTTGCAACTTTTGCTCCATTTTCGCTCGGCAATTCCATTCTCGGCTATGGCATGTCGCTCGCGAGCGCCGCCGCTGTGACGGCGAACATGGAGCGGCGACCGATCGCGATCATGGGCGACGGCGGTTTCTGGCATAACGGCTTGATCACCGGTGTAGCGTCGAACCTGTTCAACAAAGGCGACGGCGTGCTGATCGTGATGCAGAACGGCTACGCTGCGGCCACCGGCCAGCAATATATCCCGTCGAGCACCATGAGCCGCACCGGCGCGACGCCCGTGGATATCGAGCAGACCCTGCGTTCGATGGGCGTAAAATGGCTGCATACGGTGCGCACCTATTCCGTCGCGGTGATGGTGAAGACGCTGAAGGAGGCGATGCGCACCGCCGAGCGCGGGCTGAAAGTGATCATCGCCGACGGTGAATGCCAACTCGCGCGTCAGCGCCGCATCCGTGCCGAAGACGCCGAGAAACTTAAACGCGGCGAGCGCGTCACACGTTCACGCTACGGCGTCGACGATGAGATCTGCACCGGCGATCATTCGTGCATTCGCCTGTCCGGCTGCCCATCGCTGACGGTGAAGCCGTCGCCGGATCCGCTGCGCACCGATCCCGTGGCAACCGTTGTTGATTCGTGCGTCGGGTGCGGACTGTGCGGCGAGGTCGCGCACGCAGCGGTGTTATGCCCATCGTTCTACCGTGCCGAAATCGTGCGCAATCCGACATGGCGCGACCGTCTGGTACACCGCTTGCGGCAAAGAGTGATTGGCTGGCTCGGCGGCTATGCCGGCGAGGCAGCAGCATGAGCCCGCGGCGCCCGATCACCATTTTGATCGCCGCTCTCGGCGGTGAAGGCGGCGGTGTGCTCACTCAATGGATTGTATCGGCAGCCGCGCAGGCTGGTTTCCCGGTACAGAGCACCTCGATCCCCGGCGTCGCGCAACGTACCGGCGCCACCACCTATTACATCGAAATATTTCCGGTGACGGCAGCAGACCTCGGCGGCAAGCGCCCGGTGCTGGCGCTCACGCCTGGCGTTGGCGATATCGACATCGCAGTGCTAAGCGAATTGCTGGAAGCCGGACGTACGGTCGCAAATGGCTTTGTCACACCCGACCGTACGCATGTGATCGGCTCGCTGAGCCGCTCTTACGCCATGGACGAAAAGATCGCTATGGGCGACGGCCGTTTCGACCAGGACAAGCTGACCAAAATCATCAGCGAGCATGCAAAAGACGCTTTACTCATCGACATGGATTCGCTTGCCAAGCAAAGTGGCTCAATCATCAACGCGGTGATGCTCGGAGCCATTGCCGGCTGCGGGCGATTGCCGCTGAAGCTCGAGCAGTTCGAGGCAGCGATCCGCGAGGATGGTAAGTCGATTGACAGCAATTTGCGTGGATTCCGCGCCGGATATGAAGCGGCGCGCGCGAACGTGCAATCAGTGAAGGTCATCGAAAAAAAGAAAAATGCTCTTGCCACGCCGGCATTGGTCGAACACGAAATTGCGCGCACATTTCCTCTGGTCGCCCAGGGAATGGGACTCGAAGGCGTGCGGCGCCTTATTCACTATCAGAGCATTGACTATGCATGGTTTTATCTCAGCCGTCTCAGACCGATCGCCGAAGCCGACCAGACCATCGGCGCACAGGGCAAACTCCTGAAGGAAGTCGCGCGCCACCTCGCAGTGCGCATGTCCTACGAGGATGTGGTGCGCGTTGCGCAGGCAAAGGCTGCGCCCGCACGCATGCATCGCATCGCGCGCGAGGAGTTGCGCGTAAACGGCGAGCCTTTCTCGGTGCACGATTTTCTCAAGCCCGGTATCGAAGAACTGTGCCAGCTGCTGCCGTCGTTTATGGCGCGACCAATATTGCTACTGGCCGAGCGCAAAGGTTGGCTTGGCCGCGTCTATTTCGGCATGGAGATAAACTCCACTTCAATCAGCGGCTATCTGCGGTTTCTGATGCTCGCCAAACTGCAGCGGCTGCGGCCGTATGGCCATCGCTACAAACAGGAGCAGCAGCAGATCGAAAGCTGGCTGGCCTTGATCCGCGAAGCAGCACGGCGTTCGCCTGAGCTCGCCCTCGAGATCGCCGAATGCGCGCGTCTGATCAAGGGCTACGGCGACACGCACACGCGGGGTCTAGCCAATTATCGGGCAATCGAGGAACGTGTGATCCGACCTGCGCTTGCGGGCCAAATCCCACCGGGACAGGCTGCCGATGCTGTGGCCAGCGCGCGCACGGCCGCGCTGGTCGATCCGGAAGGCGATAGCCTTGCCAGGTGTCTCGCCGAGATCGATGGCCAGCCGCCACTCAGCGTGGCAGCGGAATAAATCTCTCCTGGAGCGCGCCGTAGTCCGTTGTCGCTCCCGGCCTCGTCAGTTATGACTCCACGCAAACAAACGCAGCGTCCGCGGGCCTTTCAGGCGGACGATTGAAGGACAAATCGTGATGGCCGCGACACCGACGGGACAACGTCCAACGATCGCCGCCGAAGCGTTCCTATGCGCGCTTGCCGATCATGGCGCCGATTATTTCTTCGCAAATCCCGGCACGGACTTCCCGCCGATTGTGGAAGCCTTCAGCCGCGCCAAGAAGACCAATGCCAAGGTGCCGAAACCTATTCTGGTACCGCACGAGAATCTCGCGGTTGGAATGGCGCACGGCGCCTATCTGATGACCGGGCGCCCGCAGGCGGTAATGGTTCATGTCAACGTTGGCACCGCCAATACCATCAACAATCTCATCAACCTTTCGCGCGATCGGGTGCCGCTCATTCTGGCCGCCGGTCGCACACCTATCACAGAGAAAGGTACTTTCGGCTCTCGCACGCGCCCTATCCATTGGGCGCAGGAAATGTTCGATCAGGCCGGCATGGTGCGCGAGTTGGTGAAGTGGGACTACGAATTGCGCATGCCAGGCCAGATCGGAGACGTGGTCGCACGCGGGGTCGAAGTGGCGATGGCGCATCCTCGCGGGCCTGTTTACCTGGTGCTGCCACGCGAGCCGCTCGCCGCTTCGCTGCCAGAGCCAACCGGGCCAACGAAGCCCCGGCCGCAAGCAGCGCCCATACATCCGGATCCGCGCTCGATCGCAATGCTCGCCGAATGGATCGATTCGGCGGAACGCCCGCTTATCATCACCGCCGCCCTGCCCGCTGAGGCCGTCCCGCTGCTCGATCGCCTGGCTGAACGCTGCGCGATCCCCGTGGTTGCGCACAACCCGCGCACGGTCTGCCTGCCTTCGAGCCACTCGATGCATTTCGGCTTCGAACCCGGCACGCTTCTCGCCAATGCCGATCTGGTGATCGTGCTTGAATCCGATGTGCCGTGGATCCCGCATTTGCAGCATCCGCCCGGCGGCTGCCGCGTCGCGCATGTGGGCGAAGACCCGATTTATGTTCGCTATCCGATGCGCAGCTTCCCGAGCGATCTTACTGTGCAGGCCGGAACTGCTCAGGCGCTGGAGGCACTGGTGCGCGCGGTCGAGCCGCGCCTGCAGATGGCTGGTGCACGGATCGCCGCGCGGCGCGCACGTCTGACAGACCGGATGCATACACGACGCGCGCAGCTGGCAAAGGATTCCGCCGCTGGTACGACGATTTCGCCGGAATATTTCTCTCGTGTGATCAGTGAAACCGTCGGCAAAGACGCCATTATCATCAGTGAGTACCCGCTACGCCCGGACCATTGCGCGCGCGAAAAACCTGGTACCTTCTTCGCGCTTGGCCCAGCCGGCGGACTTGGCTGGGGCTTGGGCGCAGCGCTTGGCGCCAAACTGGCGGCGCCGGATGAGTTCATCGTCGCGACGGTTGGCGACGGTGCCTATATGTTCGCCAATCCTATGGTTGGCCATTGGGTCTCTGCCATTCACAATCTCCCGATCCTGACCATTGTGTTCAACAACAGCCGCTACGGCGCCGTGCGCCGCGCAACGCTTTCGATGTTCAAAGACGGTGCCGCCGGCGAGAACGATGGCCGCACTCTCGCCGATCTTGATCCATCGCCACCATTCGAGGAGATGGCTCGCGCGCAAGGCGCTCATGCGGAGCGCGTCGAAAAGCCCGCCGAGCTGCCTGATGCACTGGCGCGCGCACGCATCGCTGTCGTCAACGAACGCAAACAGGCGCTGCTCAACGTCATTACGCCTTATTGAATCCCTAATTCGGAAAAGCAGGTCACGGAGGAGAGTTCATGCGCATCGACGCCTACACCCATTTCATTCCGGAGAAATTTTTCAACAAGATAGTCGAAAGCGGCCACGCCGATATCGGCAAGCGCGTGCGGGAAATCCCCTGCATTCATGACCTCGACGTCCGCCGCAAAATTGTCGGTGGATTCAAGGACTATGCGCAGATTCTGTCCTATCCGATGCCGCCGCTGGAAGTGATGACAAAGGGCGACGGCAAGGCGACGGAGGAATACACAAAGCTCGTCAACGACGGTTTCGCCGACATCTGCGCGAAATATCCCGAGCAGTTTCCCGGATGGGTAGCGCAAACGCCGTTGATCGCCCCCGACGCGGGCGTGCGCGAATGCGAACGTGCGCTGAAAAACGGCGCGCTCGGCGTGCAGATCTATACGAATATTGCCAGCAAGCCGCTCGACGATCCGGCATTCGACCCTTTCTTCGCGGCCATGAACAGACTCAACAAGCCGATCTGGATGCATCCGGCGCGCGCGGCCAATTTCCCGGATTATCTATCCGAGAAGAAATCGAAATACGAAATCTGGTGGACCTTTGGCTGGTCCTACGAAACCGCGGCGGCAATGGCGCGGCTCGTGTTCTCGAAGATCATGGACAAATATCCGAACTTGAAAATTATTACCCACCATTTCGGCGGCATCGTGCCGATGCTGGAAGGGCGCATCGGCCCGGGCTGGGACCAGCTCGGCGCACGCACCTCCGACGAGGACCTGAGCGTCATCCTCAAGCAGCTCAAGAAGCGCCCGCTCGACTATTTCAAGCACTCTTTCTATGCGGACACAGCGGTATTCGGCGGCGTGCCGGCAACCCACGCCGGGCTCGCATTTTACGATCTCGACAAGATCGTGTTCGCCTCCGACTGCCCATTCGATCCCGAAAAAGGCACGATGTATACGCGCGAGACGCTGCGCATCATCGAGGACATCAACATGCCGAAGGCCGACAAGGAAAAGATCTGGCACGGCAATCTCGAGGCGATCACCGGCGTGAAGTTCAAGGCTTGATATTTCGGCCCTCGCCGCAAAAGCCGGGATCCAGTCGATTTGTTGGCTGGATTCCCGCTTGCGCGGCAGATGAGCGGGATCGGCGAATTTGTTCCCCAGTATTCAGCGCCGTGCGGGTAGCAGGCTTCGGGCCATCTGCTAACCTCCACGCCCATGGCGCTCACGCAACCCATCGGCCCGGCTGAAAACGACGTGGCTGGCGTTCCGCCGGCTGACGAAGGGCGCGTCACGCCGGCGATGGCTCAGTATGTTGAGATCAAGGCTGCCCATCCAGACTGCCTTTTGTTCTACCGGATGGGCGATTTCTACGAGATGTTCTTCGAAGACGCCGAGGTCGCCTCACGAGCGCTCGGCATCGTGCTGACCAAACGCGGAAAATACCTCGGCAAAGACGTTCCGCTTTGCGGAGTTCCTGTCGTCCGCGCCGACGAATATCTCCACCGCCTGATCGCGCTCGGCCATCGCGTCGCAGTGTGCGAGCAGCTTGAGGATCCGGCCGAGGCCCGTAAGCGCGGCGCCAAGAGTGTCGTGCGGCGCGACGTCATAAGGCTCGTGACACCCGGCACCTTGACCGAGGACACGCTGCTCGACGCGGGCCGCAATAACTATCTGCTTGCGGTGGCACGGGCACGTCTGTCATCAGCCGGCGAGGATGCCCAGTTCGCGCTTGCATGGATCGATATCTCGACCGGCGAATTTCGCGTGAGCGAATGCGATCGCGTTTCATTGTCCGCCGAAATTGCGCGACTCGAGCCCGGCGAGATCATTGTTTCGGACGCGTTGTTCAGCGAAGCCGAACTCGCGGGTTATTGGCGCTCGCTTCCCGCGGTAACGCCGCTCGCGCGTGATGTATTCGACACCGCGACCGCCGAGCGGCGGCTGACGTCCTTCTTCGCGGTGGCTACCAGCGAGGCATTCGGCGCGCTCACGCGACTCGAGCTCACGGCCGCCGCAGCCTGCGTTACCTATGTCGAGCGCACGCAGATCGGCAAACGTCCACCGCTATCGCCGCCTTTGCGCGAGAGCGCAGGCGCCTGCATGGCGATCGATCAAGCTACCCGCAGCAACCTCGAATTGATGCGCACACTTGCGGGTGACCGGCGTGGCTCGCTGCTCGATGCGATAGACCGCACCATGACCGCTGCCGGCTCGCGGATGATGGCGCAACGTCTGTCGGCACCGCTTACCGATCCCACGCAAATTGCTAAAAAGCTCGATGCAGTCGCGAGCTTTGTAGAAGACACTGCCGCGCGCGCAGAAGTCCGCTCACGCCTGCAAGCGGCGCCTGACCTCGCCCGCGCCCTTTCGCGCTTGGCCGTGGGCCGCGGTGGCCCGCGCGATCTTGCCGCTATCCGCGATGGGGTGCTGGCAGCCGCCGACCTCGCCCGCGCCCTTGCCTCGGTCAGCGATACGCCGGCCGAGATCGCCGAGGCGATGCAAGCGTGCCGTCGTCCCGATGGCATGCTCGCCGCCGAACTGTCCGCCGCGCTTGCAACCGAGCTTCCCGCCTTTAAGCGCGACGGCGGCTTCGTGCGCGAGGGTTACAACTCAGCGTTCGATGAAACGCGCGCACTGCGCGATGAATCGCGCCGCGTCATCGCCGCCTTGCAGGCACGTTACGCAGAGGACACGGGCATCCGTATCCTCAAGATCAAGCACAACAACGTGCTTGGCTATTTCGTCGAGGTGACCGCCCAGCACGGCGAGCGGCTGATGGCTGCGCCATTCAATGGAACCTTCATCCACCGCCAGACTCTGGCCGGCCACATGCGCTTTACCACGACCGAGCTGGGCGAGCTGGAGGCAAAAATTGCGAGCGCCGCCGAGCGCGCGCTCGGACTGGAGCTGGAGATTTTCGAGCGGCTTGCGGCCAGCGTGATTGCGGAGAGCGCCAACATCAAGGACTGCGCCGAGGCGCTTGCTCGTCTCGATGTGGCGAGCGCGCTCGCTCATCTTGCTACCGAGCGCGCGTACGCGCGTCCTCTCGTCGACGACAGCCATATTTTTGTCATTGAAGGCGGCCGGCATCCGGTGGTGGAACAAGCCTTGTCGCGCGATGGCACGCCTTTTGTCGCCAATGGCTGCGACCTGTCGCCGACGCAGGATACCGATGCCGGCCGCATCTGGCTGATCACCGGGCCCAATATGGCAGGCAAGTCCACTTTTCTCAGACAGAATGCGCTGATCGCTATCCTGGCGCAGGCAGGTAGCTTTGTGCCGGCAAAGCATGCGCATATCGGTGTCGTCGATCGGCTTTTTTCGCGCGTAGGCGCCGCCGACGATCTTGCCCGTGGCCGTTCAACCTTCATGGTCGAGATGGTGGAAACCGCCGCTATTCTCAATCAGGCGGGAGAGCGCGCACTCGTGATCCTGGACGAAATCGGCCGCGGCACAGCAACTTTCGACGGATTGTCGATCGCCTGGGCGACGGTCGAGCACCTGCACGACGTCAACAAATGCCGCGCGCTGTTTGCGACCCATTTCCACGAGTTGACTGCGCTCGCCGGCCGGCTCGCCCAGCTGCACAACGCGACTGTGCGCGTGAAGGAATGGCAAGGCGAGGTCGTATTCCTGCACGAAGTGGTCGCCGGCTCGGCTGACCGTTCCTACGGTATTCAGGTGGCAAAACTCGCAGGCCTGCCGGCAAGCGTGATCGAACGTGCCAAAGTGGTGCTGGCCAAGCTCGAACAGGAAGATCGCGCCGCGCCAAAGGGTTTTGAAGACCTGCCGCTGTTCGCCGCCCCTTCCAAGCCGCCGCAGGCAACGCCGCAATCGGCAGACGATCTTCTGACTGCCACCCTCGCCGCGCTTAATCCGGATGACTTGTCGCCCCGTGAGGCAATGGAAGCGCTCTATATGCTAAAGGCGAAGCTGGCGGACAGGCGTAACATCTAAATTCCATGATGAACATTGCCGATAGGAAGCAGGCAACGGCACCGGCGGATGCGCAACGCTGGCTTGAGAGCTTCGAAACGGCATTGCAAGCGCAAGACGCTGCCGCGGTAACCGCACTATTTTTGACGGACGGGCTTTGGCGCGACGTGCTGGCGTTCACGTGGACCATCCAGACCATGTCTGGCCGGCCGGCGATCAAAGCGATGCTGCGCGAGACGCTCGCGCGCACGAAGCCGAAACATTTTCATATTCCATCCAAGCGTACGCCGCCGCGCTGGATCATCCGCGCCGGCACCGAAGCGATCGAGGCGCTGTTCGACTTCGAGACCGCGTTCGGCCCTGCCAACGGAGTTGTGCGGCTTGTTCCCGATCCGCAGGCACCGTCGCAACTGCGCATCTGGACACTGAACACGAACCTGCATGAGCTGCGAGGTCACGAAGAAGAATTTAAAAGGCGCGCACCACCGGACAGCACGCGTGACTTCGGCGCCGACAACTGGGGTGACCGCCTCGCCAAAGCGCGCGCCTATGCCGACCACGATCCCGCAGTCATCGTTGTTGGCGGCGGCCAGGCCGGCCTTTCCATCGCTGCGCGCCTGCAACAGCTTGGGGTCGACACGTTGATCGTCGACCGCCATGCGCGCATCGGCGACAATTGGCGCAAACGCTATCATTCGCTGACGCTGCACAACGAAGTGTTCGTGAACCACCTGCCCTATCTGCCGTTCCCACCGACCTTTCCGGTCTACATTCCAAAGGACAAGCTGGCGAACTGGTTCGAGTCCTACGTCGAAGCCATGGAGTTGAATTTCTGGGCCGGGACCGAGCTTGTCGCCGGAAGTTATGACGAAAAGCGCCGGGAATGGCGCGTCACACTCCGCCGATCGGATGGCGGCCAACGCATCATGCGCCCACGCCATCTGATATTCGCGACCGGCGTCAGCAGCATACCCTACGCGCCCGAGCTGCCCGGTCTCAACGTCTTCGCCGGCCCGAAAGTGCATTCCGGTGAGTTCAAAGACGCCACAAAATGGAAGGGCCGCAAAGCTCTGGTGCTTGGCTCGGGCACCAGCGGCCACGATGTCACTCAGGAGCTTCACGCGCATGGCGCGGATGTCACGATCATCCAGCGAAGCAGAACTTATGTGGTGAGCCTGAAAGAGGCGCAGAGCGTCTACGCAATCTATTCGGAAGGCATTCCGTTTGAAGACTGCGATCTGCTGGCGACCTCGTTTCCCTATCCGGTCTTGCAACGCTCCTACCAGATCTCAACCGCCAAAGGGCGCGAGGTCGACAAGGCGCTGCTGGACGCACTCGAGAAGCGTGGCTTCCAGCTGCATTTTGGCGAGGACGACACCGGCTTCCAGATGATGTATCTGCGCCGCGGCGGCGGCTACTATTTTAACGTCGGCTGTTCCGAATTGATCATTTCCGGCGCGGTCGGCCTGCTCCAATATGCCGACATAGATGCTTTCGTTGCCGAGGGTGCACGGCTGCGAGACGGTCGTGTTGTGCCGGCCGAGCTGCTGGTACTGGCAACCGGGTACAAGAATCAGCAGGAAACTGTCCGCCTCTACCTTGGCGATATGATCGCCGACCGTATCGGTCTGGTATGGGGTTTCGACGAGGGCGGGGAATTGCGCAACATGTGGCGCCGTACGGCACAGCCGGGACTCTGGTTCACGGCCGGCAGCCTCGCGCAATGCCGGATTTTCTCGCGCTATCTGGCCCTGCAGATCAAGGCGCTGGAACTCGGTCTTTTGCATTAAGCGGCTTTTTGCAGCCGCCAATTCCGCACAGTGCATTCCACGCGAGCCCAATCGACAGGCCGACTGCGTAGGACCACTACACCCCGATCGGCTCCGCCAACAGGTGGACAGCGAGCAGGCTCAGCCCCAGCCCGATAAGTGGAGTGAGCACGTGGGCCGCGACGCTCGCGGCAGCTGGCCCACCGATCCGCGGATGCAGAATGATGAAGAATGAAGCCATGGCCACCGAAAAAAAGGCGAACGCACCGGAGAAATACGATCCGATCGACTTGCTTGCCGCGGTGACGAGGCGATCAGCGAGCCAACGAACGGGCGCTGCGCTCGACCACCACAGAAGCAGCCACAACGATGGTCGCGGTCATCGCGATTTTTAGCAGAAGCCCAATTACAAATATCGCCATTGACGCTTCACCGCGACACCGTGTCGGCGTGCGACCAGCACCATCAGGCTCCAACCTATCGAAGTAACGAGCGCCAGCGTCAGGCCGACTACGGAACCAAAGGCGTCGGCAGAGAAATGCAGCACGATGCAGGCGAAGGCGAATCCGACCAGCCCCAGCACCGCATTGGCTTGCACCGCAGCCGATGCCTGTCCGCCGACGCGATCGTGCAGGATGAACATGATGCTGAGCAGCACCACCGGAAATACCGCAAGGATGCCGCTGCCGCCCGAACCGAGCTGAAAACTAAAGGTCACGACGACGCCGACCAGAGACGCGACCAGCGCGGCACGTAGCGCCAGGTCGGTCCAGTAAGGGCGAAAGCCTGCAACCCTGACATGACGCAAAGGTCGCGCCAGCCACTGGCACACGCTTAAGACGATAACATTCACGAGCATAACGCCGACGAACGCCCAGTGGATCGCAAGCACGCCGCTGACGAGGACAAGCCAGACGAAAAACGCCAGCGCCATGCTGACGGCACGCGAGCGTGTTTGTGCCAGCAATGCATAGCTCATCGCGAAGATCACATTGACGGCATTGATGGCAAGGCTTGCCACTGTCTGCGCTATGAAATGCCCGTCATGGTCCTGCGCCGATCGGCAGTGGCCACCAGGCAGCCGATCAGGGGACCAACGCGCTCTGCGGTCACCGTGGCCGCCACCACGAAAGCCGCGGTGATGGCCATTTTAACGAACAGCGTGAGAGCGAAATAAAGGGCGGGTGACATTGAATTCTCTACCGTCATGCCCCCTGTGCCGGGCATGCACGTCTTGCATGGCGCGGATAAAGACGTGGATGGCCGGGACAAGCCCGGCCATGACAAGCTCCTATACCCTCGCCACCTTCACATCAACCCGCGGACCGTTCTTGATGGTCTGGTACACAACGCAAAAACGTTCGGTGAGTTTCAGCAACTGATCGAGTTTGTCCTGCGGTGCATCAGTGTCGACATCGAAGCGCAGACGAATCTGCGCAAAGCCTACTGGTGCATCCTTGGCAAGGCCCAGCGTACCGCGGAAGTCAAGATCGCCTTCTGCCGATACGCCTCCCGACTTCAGCGGAATGTCTAGCGCGGTCGCTACCGCCTTCATGGTGACGCCGGCACAGGCCACCAGCGCTTCCAGCAGCATATCGCCGGAGCAGAGCTCCAACCCCGAACCACCGGTTGCCGGATGCAACCCGGCGACGGCTAGCACACGCCCGGTCTCGACCTTGCAAGCGATGGTTGCGTCGTCGAGCGTGCCGTGTGCCTTGAGTGTGATCAGCGCTGCCTTGGGATCACCCTTGTAACGCTCCTTGATCGGCGCCTGCATGGCGCGTAAGGCGTTGGCGTCCATACTTTTCTTCCTTCTTGTTTGAAAATCTCGCCGTCATCCTTCGAGGCGCGTGAACGCGCGCACCTCAGGATGACGGATGGAGGCTACGCCGGCGTCAGCACGACGCGGCCAACCACTTTGCCGGCGCGAAGCTCGTCCATCACCGCGTTCACATCCGTCAACGGTCTTGTGGCAACGGGAACAGGCGGCACTCCGGTGCGGCGAACAAGCTCGATCAATTCCTTCATCTCCGGCAAGCTGCCGACATAAGACCCTTGGATAGTTAGCGCTCGCATCGGGATCGGCGGCAACGACACTGTAAGATCGCCCCCATAAAGCCCGACAATGACGTATTTGCCGCCCTTGATCAGGCTGTCGTAACCGACCCGCGCGCTTTGCGACGATCCGACCAAGTCGATCACTCCCCAGGCACCGCCATTCGTCATGTCGATGATTCTCTGCGAAGCGTCGGCGGCGCCGCCGTCGACCACAGCGACTGCGCCCACTTTTTTGGCGGCCTCGCGCTTTGCAGGATTAATGTCGACCACGATGGCGCTGTGGCCGCCCATCGCCTTGTGTAAAGCAAGACACATGAGCCCAAGCCCGCCGGCACCGATAATCACCGTCGGCTCGCTTGTCAGGGTCGGGATTTTTTTCAAGGCACCGAAGGTGGTAACGCCCGAGCAAGCGAGCGGCGCCGCGCGGTCCGGCGGAAGGTCGCCGATGTCGAACAGGTAGCGCGGATGCGGCACCATCAGGTAGTCGGCATAGCCGCCGTTAGAGAATACCCCGAGGCTGCGCATGGCGCGGCAGAGATTTTCTTCGCCCCGCCGGCAGGGATCACAAGTGCCGCAGCCGATCCAAGGGTGCGCGAGCCGGCGGTCGCCAACCTTGACGCCCCTCGCATCGGGACCGAAGGCTACCGCCTCGCCGACATTCTCGTGGCCGAGCGTTACCGGGAGCTTCATGCCACGGTCGGCAAGACTCAGCCGCTTGCCACCACCGAGATCGAAATAGCCGTCTGCCAGATGCAGATCGCTGTGGCAGACGCCGGCCGCCAGAACCTTCAACAGGACTTCGCTACCAGTCGGCTGTGGCGTGGGCTGTTCATTGAGCTGTAACGGCTGACCGCAAACGCAGACCTGGAACATGCGCATCGTTATTTGTCTCCCGGACACATGGATTTTGTCGCCACAAAGAACCACACTCCGCGCCGGCCGTCATCACCGGGCAGCCCCCGGCGCAAATTGTCTTCCGAAACCCGCGAAATATGCGGTTGCAGAAATATCTGTCTGGGGCGGGTGACTTAACGCCCGGCGTCCGCTATCGGGATGGCCTATGGCCTCGCTTGCCCTCGATCACGACACCCGCCCGTCGTCCGAACGCCCCGCCCGGAGCTCGAACGATCTGATCGACGCACGCGCGCTTTCCGCCGAACTTGAAAAACTGACAAAGAGCCACACCGGCGGGGAGCGCGAGTTACGTTCGTTGCTGGCGCAACGGCTGAAAGTCGTACTTGCCGACGGGCGCGCTAAAGCCGAACAGTTGTTATTGACGGATCGTCACGGCCGCCGTTGCGCCGAACGGCTCTGCCGGATGGAAGACGAGATCATCGGCATTCTGTTCGAATTTGCATGCAAACTTTACCCGTCGCAAAACCCGTCAGAGGGCGAACGAATGGCGGTGATCGCCACCGGCGGCTACGGCCGCGGCTTGCAGGCGCCCGGTTCCGACATCGATCTGTTGTTCCTGCTGCCTTACAAGCAAACCGCGTGGGGCGAGTCGATCGCGGAAGCGATTCTTTATTGCCTGTGGGACACCGGGTTGAAGGTCGGTCACGCGACCCGTTCGGTCGACGAATGCATTCGCCAGGCCAAGGCGGACATGACTATCCGTACTGCCATTCTCGAGTCGCGCTTTCTGCTCGGTGACAAGAAATTATTCGATGAGCTAGTGACGCGTTTCGACGACGAGGTTGTACGCAACACCGCAGCGCAATTCGTCGCTGCCAAGCTGGCGGAGCGTGAAGATCGCGTGCGGCGCAGCGGGCAATCGCGCTATCTGGTCGAGCCGAACGTCAAGGACGGCAAGGGCGGATTGCGCGATCTCCATACGCTGTTCTGGATCGCCAAATACGTTTACCGCGTGCGTGAGCCGGATGAACTGATCAAGCGCGGCGTATTCGACAAGCAGGAATATCAACGCTTCCGGGCCTGCGAGGATTTTCTATGGTCGGTGCGGTGCCACATGCATTTTCTCATGGGGCGCGCCGAGGAGCGCCTCTCGTTCGACATCCAGCGCGAGATCGCTGTGCGGCTCGGCTACACCGAACATCCCGGCCTGCAGGATGTCGAGCGCTTCATGAAGCATTACTTCCTGATCGCCAAAGATGTTGGCGATCTCACCGCGATCCTGTGCGCGGAGCTGGAAGACAGCCACGCCAAGAGTGTCCCGGTTCTAAGCCGCGTGATGGCACGATTGCGACCAGTGAAACGGCGCAAGCTTGCCGAAAGCGATGACTTCACCATCGACAAGAATCGCATTCGGCTCGCCCAGACCAACGTGTTCAAGCGCGATCCGATCAATCTGATCCGCGTCTTCCACTTGGCGCAGAAGCACAATCTGGCATTCCACCCGGATGCCATGCGTGCGATCACCCGCTCGCTCAAACTAATCGACGCCAAGCTGCGCGAGAACGAGGAAGCCAACGAGCTTTTCCTTGACGTCCTCACCTCGAAGAACGACCCGGAAACCGTGCTGCGGCGGATGAACGAGGCCGGTGTGCTTGGCCGTTTCGTGTCGGCATTCGGCAAGATCGTCGCCATGATGCAATTCAATATGTATCACCACTACACGGTAGACGAGCATCTCCTGCGTTGCATCGGCGTCCTCGCCGAGATTGAGCGTGGCGGCAGCAACGATACGCCACTCGCCAACGAATTGATCCACAAGATCTTGCCTGAACACCGCCGCTTGCTTTACGTCACGCTATTCCTGCACGATATTGCCAAAGGCCGACCGGAGGATCATTCGATCGCCGGTGCACGGGTGGCCAGGCGGTTCTGTCCGCGGTTGGGCTTCTCGGCCGCCGATACCGAGACGGTCGCCTGGCTGATCGAAAATCATCTCGTCATGTCGAGTGTTGCGCAGTCACGCGACCTCTCCGATCGCAAGACCATCGAGAATTTCGCCGCGACGATACAATCGGCCGAGCGGTTGAAGCTGCTCACCATTCTCACTACCGCCGATATCCGCGCTGTTGGCCCTGGCGTGTGGAATGGCTGGAAGGCGCAGCTGATCCGTACGCTTTACTATGAGACCGAGCCGGTGCTAACCGGCGGTTTCTCGGAAGTCAACCGTGCCCAGCGCGTGGCGATCGCCCAGAACGAGTTCCGTGAGGCAATGAAGAATTGGCCTCGCGAACGTCTCGAGGCCTATATCGCGAAGCTCTATCCAGCCTATTGGCTCAAAGTCGATCTGCCTCACAAGATCGAACATGCCAATTTCGTGCGCGCCACCGAGGACGCCGAGAAGCGGTTGGCAACCTCGGTTGCATTCGATGTAGAGCGAGGGGTGACGGAACTCACGCTTCTTGCGCCAGATCATCCCTGGCTACTGTCGATCATCGCCGGCGCCTGCGCCATGGCCGGCGCCAACATTGTCGATGCGCAGATCTATACGACGACCGACGGCCGTGCGCTCGACACTATCTCGCTATCGCGCGAATTCGACCGCGATGAAGACGAAGAACGGCGCGCCAATCGCATCGCCGATTCAATTGAGAAAGCTCTGCGCGGCGAACTGCGTCTACCGGACGTAGTGGCCAAACGGATGCCGCCCAAGGGCCGGATCCGCGCGTTCGCGCTGGAGCCCACCGTCACCATTAATAACCAATGGTCACACCGTTATACAATGGTCGAGGTCACGGGCCTCGACCGGACGGGGCTTTTGTACGAGCTGACCGCGACGCTCTCCAAGCTCAACCTCAACATCGCATCCGCACACGTTGCGACTTTCGGCGAGCGGGTGGTGGACGTGTTCTACGTCACCGATCTGATGGGCGCGCAAATCAACTCGCCGACACGGCAGGCCGCCATCAAGCGCGCATTGGTCGCTCTGTTCGCAACCGCTAAGGAAGACAAGCCGGTAAAAGCTGCTACTTCGGCCTAACTATCATTGCTCCACTTCAAGCGCGCGGCGTAAGCGACGAATGATAACGCCGCGGGCGCGGTCGTCGGCGGCAGCCTCGATCCGCTCAATAGCCGATATTGCTGGGTTTTGGCCCGGGACGGTTTGTCCGCTTTTGACAGCCGGCTCAACCGGTCGACGCAACACAAGCGTTAAATCTCTGCGCATGCGGAGCTATTTGGCAATAGACGGAAGATGACGGCCTATTAAACGCTCGCCCAAGCGCTTTCAGCGATCCCCCTCTC
>JBARNC010000013.1:0-3183 GCA_049802775.1 Pseudolabrys sp.
TCACGAAGGTCGACGCGTGGCGCCGCGATGGCTACATCAGGGACAGCGGCTTCGCGACACCTCCAGGCTCGACATCGCCGAATTCGGCAGTCGCGGATGCATGTGCAGACGCGCTCAGCAAAATAATTGCCATGCAGACATCGGCCGCGAAGTGACGTCCAAGAGGACCGTCAGATGTGGCTCTATATCCAGACGTGGCTTCCCATACTGTCAATCAGTTTGACGGCCGCAATCTGCTTTGGCGTAGCGTCATTCATTATGGGACAGGCAAAATCTGGTACTGGCCACTTTTGATGACTCTCGCCTGAGGCCCCAAGCGACCGCCGTTAGTTGGCGTCTAACTAGTGTGATGTAATGCGTATGCGTATAGAGCCCCATATTGCGGGGCTCTTTCGTTTATGCCGCCTCAGTTGGCGACTTCAACTTTTCCCGACTGCTCCGCAGGTAACTGGCGCGTTTCATCGAATGTCCGTTCCCTGGCACATAGCGGACAATCCGACAGCACCTGCGTTTGTCCGCTCTTGGACAATAGCGGACATTGCTGGATTTTGGCCCACGATGGTTTGTCCGCTAATAACTGCCGGCTCAACCGGTCGACGCAACACTGGAGTTAAATCTCTGCCGGGTTTCGAATCCCGAGGTCTTGGCCGCTCGTTGAGCTGGCGTGCCACCTTGTTTAGATAGGCTTGCGAATACACCGATAAATCGTGCTCCCTTCTGAAGCCACGAAAATATCCTCGACGCATGGCCATACACTCCATCTTTTCCTATCAGGATAGAGTGTTGCGGCGACAGATTGAGACCACAACCAAAAACATCCAGCATACCGTTCGCTACACCGAGCTATCCCCGGCCCGCTTTAAAGATTTTTGGAGAGACTAGGAGTCTCGCACATGCCATATTTGGCGCATGCCAAACGGTCAAGTTGTCCTCGTAACAACTGAGCCATTAGACGGCGGTCTGCCAATGCGGACCGTCTATTACGTCGCGGAAGAAGACCCATCTAAGGCTGAGGCCATTATTGCGGCATGCATGGCCCCGAATGAGAAGGTTCAAGCGTATGGTCCGCTTCCAGAGGCAGCGGTGAGGGCTCTTGGATTGAAACCAGGCAGTTTCAAGCACGCATGATTAAATACCGCAAACACCCAATTGTCGGATGGTGCTCGGCGCGCTGAGTGCCTGAGCCGAGGCCGTGACGGCCGCACCGTTCGCCTAGGGGCCCGAAATGATCAGGTTATGCGACGCTTGCAAAGCGCAGATAACGAAGGGCCCGGATGACCCTGGACACCCGAGGCTAAAATTCGTTTTTAAAGGGCCAGGTCGAGAAAAACAGTACCTTTGCATAAACTGTGGCGAGACGATCTTTCATAACCCGGACATAACTCCCGCTTGGCGCGCCGATTAAAACGGCGGCGTCCGAATTTAAGAGCCTCGGCGTCCTAATTTGTCGGAACGAGCCCCGTAAATTACAAATTTACGGCTTGAGAGGCGACGAACTAAACTAGGAGGAAGCCATGCGAAAGCTGTCGGTTGCCTTCACTGCGGCGGCGGCGATTCTATTGGTTGGCTCTTTAGCTTGGAAAGCCGACGCCCAAACCTCGCGCGGAGCCACGAATATCCCAGTACAATCACAAAATTTCACGCCTATTCAACGAGCGGCCTGCGGAGGACCGGGACCCTATTGCCCCGCGGGATTTATCAGGCGGTGCGGTCCGCACCGTTGTTGGTGCGCGCCGTGCGGAGGGCCCTACTATCGTGGTTATGACTATCGCGGGTCAAATGGGTGGGGCCGTGGTTATGACTATCGCGGGCCATATGGGTGGGGCTATCGTAGGTGGTAAGCCAGAACTGCTAGAAGTCCGACAGGCCGCCTCAGTTGGCGGCCTCTTTCATTTCAGACCAAGCGTGCAATGTCCGCTAATGGCACTTAGCGGACATCCCTAGTTGCACCGCACATGTCCGCTTTTGGGGGTAAAGCGGACATCGCTCCCGCATCGCAAAATGTCCGCTGTTGACTCAAAGCGGACATTGGCTGGCCGGTGCCTCGCCACGAGTTTATGGCCATGCTTGTCCGCCGGTTTATTACTTCGGCAGCTTCGCGATCACCGCCGGGTTCGTCGAGGAGAGGCCGACCAGCTCGCCCTTCGCCAGCACCTTGCCCTCCAGCGCCGCCATCGCCGCAGAACCGTTAAATGCACCGTTGAGATTGAGCGACGCGACGCTCAGCGCATAGACCGTGAAAACGTTACGATGCGCTTTCTCGTCGTTCCAAGCCGGACACGGCCCATCATAGCCGAACCATTGGCCCTTCATCTGATCGTTGGCCGCCATAAATTCGGTGAAGGCATTGAGCCCGCGTACTCCGACCTTGGCCGGCGTTTGGGGTTTGCCGTGTGGCACGCGACCTTCCGATTCAGCGCCTTCGGGCAGCGACGTGACGTTCGTAGGAATATCGATCAGGACCCAGTGGAAAACCGTTCTCCGCGCCGCCGCCGATGAGACCGTCATGCCTTCCTTGTTCTGTTTCTCGCGTTGTTCTGCCAGATTATCGATATCGGTCAGGGTTATGACATAGGACTTGGTGCCGGCTGGTCCCTTGGACCACGAGATGCCTGGACTTTTATCGGGGCCAGGCGCCACATGCCCCTGTTCCGCCGGCACGCAGAAGCGATACTGGTTCGGAATCACTCCGCCATTTTTGAAGCCATCTACCCTGACCTCGAGCGTCTGGGTCTGGGCAGAGGCCGGCGCCGCCACCAGCGTCAACCCTGCCGCGAGCAGCCCGAACATCGCAATCCTGATCGTTCCCATGTCGTCCTCCCCGTTGTGGTCACTGCCTTGCTGGCCGGCGCGATTAAACAGACATTCCTTAGATAAAACTCGGTTGCGAGCGGAATTTTACCCACCGGCGCTTCCTCCAGCAATCTATAACGCTGAGACATGATGGCACTCGCGGTAGCAGCGCTGATAAGGTAATCGAAGTCGGCAGAAAATAATTTCCGTTTGATGGTGCGGCGCTCAGGAAGCGAGCCCGGCGCGATGTCCGCTTTTGGCACAAAGCGGACATACCGAGTTGCACTGCACATGTCCGCTTTTGGGGGTAAAGCGGACATGCCGTTTTGCACTGCAAATGTCTGCTTTTGGACCCAAAGCGGACATTGCCTGTACGTCTTTTGACACTGG
>JBARNC010000014.1:0-5842 GCA_049802775.1 Pseudolabrys sp.
CTTCGCCTGGATACAATGGCAGCGTCGCATCCTCGTCCGCTGGGAGTTCCACGCCCAGAACTTCCTCGGTTTTGTCCAACTCGCCTGCCTCGTCGTCCTCTTCAGGCGATTTTGAGATAGGTTCTAAAGAGATGAGAATTATTGCTGCGATGCTTAGTTTCATTTGTTGGCCCCCATAAAAAGCTAGGACCTTAAAAGTTTGCGCCTCAATTAAATGAACGTGCAAGTACTTTTAGCGGGAGCGGTGCGGCTCTCCCAAGATCGTCTGCATGTCCGCTTTGGGTCATTAGCAGACATTTTGCGATGCGGGAACGATGTCCGCTTTACCCCCAATAGCGGACATCGCACCATCATTCGATCACAGCGTCGGCGCGCGCGTCGCTCTAAAATGGGAGAGCGCCGCGATGAATAGGAGAAGGATCGTTACCGCGGAGACGAGACAGTAAATGCAGAAGGCGTGGATGAAGGCGATCTGCAAGTACATGAAATAGATCGAGAAGGACACGCCCAAAGCGGAATAGGCCAGCGCCGCGAAACGCAGTCCGCGCGAGAACGGATCGAACGCCAGCAGCGCCGCCAAGCCGAACATGTACAAATAGTAGACGACACCAAAATAACCCCCCGGCAGGTTGTAAATGCGCGCATACGGGCTGTTCGCGACCTCGTTGCATCCATTGATGGGCGGAGGGCACCATAGCGCCTGACCGTTATAGAGCTGGTAGGCGTCATAGAACGCGACGGCTATCCCCACGACCGCGAACGCGAGCAAGAGGTAGGGCGTGTAAAATTGTTTTTTCATGTTTTCAGTTTGAGTACCAGATATCGATACGCCGATCCGAAGCACCCGCTCCGCCCACAGTGCCATTCCGTATGATGCACCGTCAGCGACTTGGTCGCGGACCTTCACCATCACCCGTCAATGTTGCCATAAACGCAACCAGGTCGACCCGCTCCCGTTCGGTCAGCTGGATCGGAAGCAGCATGGGCGAACGACTTGGGCGATCGATGCCGCCCTTCTCATAATGAAGGACCACGTCGGCCAGTGTTGCGATCGACGCATTGTGCATGTACGGCGCGCGAAGCGCCACCGACCGCAGCGTCGGGGTCTTGAAAGCAAAATTCAGCGCCGCATCCTTTATCTTCCGGCCTCGTCCCTGATCAGTTGTGGTCGTACCGATGTCGTGAAATTGGTCATCGGTAAATCGCCAACCGCTGTGGCAAAGAGCGCAGCCGGCCTTGCCCGTGAACAGCACGAACCCGCGCTTGGCGGATTCCGCAATTGCTGTCTCGTCCCCCGCGATCCATCGGTCGAACGGTGCAGCTCCCGGTTCCAGCTCACGTTCGAACGCCGCCACTGCCAGCGCGATCGTATCGACATCGATGGGCCGACCGGGCAAGGCCGTATTGAACCTTGCCGCATAGCCAGGAGCTGACCTGACACGCTCCTCGATCGTCTCGACCTTCACCGGAGTATCGGTTTCGCGCATCGACATGGAGCCGGTGGCTATGGATGCTTTTGCCTGCGCCTCCAGGGTCGGGCTACGTCCGTCCCACCCAACCGGCGCACTGCCGCCGTAACCCAACCCGATCAGCGGCTGCGATTTGCGTGACGTCGGCTTGCCGGAGTCGTTACGCGGGTGCGCATCGGTCACCACGTAGCCCAGCTCCGGGAAATGGCAACTCGCGCACGCTGTTTTGCCCGACGCGGAAATACGTGCGTCGAAGAAAAGATCGCGGCCAAGATCAACCAAAGACTTATTCTCGACAGGGTGCGGGGCGGGGCGTCGATAATCGCTTTTGATTGCGTCGAGATTCGGTCCTGAACCGAGGCCTTCCGCCTGCGTCGGTTCGGCCCGTGTCAGAACAAACACGCCGGTCGCCGCAAGCACGCTCACCGTCGCGATTATTCTTGCGATATTCATGTGACCCCACTCTGTTTTAATCGTTTTGCCTGGAATTCTGACCTTCGCAGCGCGGGCTGATGTCTGGGAGCCGGTAACGGCGCGCTTGCGCCGTCACAATGAAGGCGGGACCGCTTCCGGTAGGGAGTCAAAATCCATAATCGGGTCCGGGCCAAGAATCGTCTGATAATAGGTGAGCGTTTTTTGCAATCTCGCGGCGAGCTTGACGGCGCCGCGTCTTCCTGAGTGCTTCCATGAAGCGGACGAAGAAACCCTTCCGCGGCTCGGCCTGCGCCGGTTCATCAACCTCGGTGGCGGACTTGCGAGCAACCCAATCAGTAGCAGCAACCATCCGGTTTTTCCTTTTCCTGTTTCCAGCGGCGACGCAATTGACTGTGACGGTCCTTACAAAGCGGAAAAACTTGGAAAAAACGCAGGCGACAGAGCAATTCTGCCGCCTGCGTGGGAGGAAAGTTGGCGCGATATAAGCTGCCTGACCGGAGGTAAGCTTGAAGAAAGTTTGAAGAAAGTCCCGATTTTTCCTTGAGACGGGTCACTTTTTGTTGAAGGGCGGCCTCCCCTAGCGCCGCTACACCGAACTGGCACCAGGGTGGTTCAAAAATCTTTGGCGCTGACAGTACAAACCCCCTACCATCGGTTCCAGTATCTCGCTCAACGCTTGGTCCAATAGCGGACAAACGCGGGTGCGGTCTGATTGTTGGCTAAGTGCCAAGCGGCCGCCAACCGAAGCGGCCTTTATTCAATGAATGATTTTGCCCGCAGCATCGCAGCGCGCGAGAAATTCCCAAGCCTGCCGTTCGGTTTCGAACCGTTTGACCCGACCGTTCTCGTAGGCCATTTGCCCATGCCAGAAAGCGTTAAACGCGCCATTCGCTGAGCGGTCTACTCGGTTACTCTGGATCTTATCTTCGAAAGTCATGCGCCACCTATTATAGCGACTCATCGCACATCAGCCCAGTTTAAGACTGTCCGCAGCAAACTTGGCAATGTCCGCTTTACCCTCAATAGCGGACATTTGCAGTGCACTAGCCCATGTCTGCTTTGTGCCAAAAGCGGATATCTTCGGCCTTAGGACATTCGTCAGTTAGCGCTATAAGGTCCATAATCAGCAATGGAATCTGTATGCCGTCAGCCGAGCGCTGGTCCTCCAAACAGGGGGAGCTGCTCATGCAGTGTGTGGACTTTTATTTCGACTTCATCAGCCCGTATCCCTGGCTAGCGTCGCATCAATTCGGAGAGGTTCGAGAATGCACGGCTGCCAAGTTCCGATTTGTGCCGGTTCTTTTCGCCGCGCTCTTGGATCACCACTCGAATGTGGGGCCTGCCGAGATCGCGGCTAAACGCCGCTACACGTATCAGGATGTGCAACGTTGGGCGGCCCATCTCGGCTTGGAATTTAGGGCTCCCCCTGCGCATCCATTTATCCCGCTTAAACCTTTGCGGGTAACCTCGGCGATTGATGATGACACTTTGCGTGAAGCTCTTGCCGTGAGGCTTCTCGATGCGACTTGGGGTGAAGGAAAAGATATTACTTCGGACAACGTCATTCGTCAGGTTGCCAACAACATTGGCATTGACGGGCAAGAACTCTTGGACAAGGCTCAGACGGTTGAGATCAAGCAAAGACTGCGCCAGCAAACGGAGATCGCCATTGCGACAGGAGTATTCGGCGTTCCAAGCTTTGTCGTTGACGGCGAGATCTTCTGGGGAAACGACCGGCTCCATTTTCTTAAGGATTATCTGTTGGGAAATTTGCCCAAAGCGAAAGTTGATGACATCCTCGCACAATCCCGCGCGGCCGACAGGCCTGTGAAATTGAATCATTGATGAAATACAAACCGAGCTGGCCCGCCTGTAACGTCCGCCATGGGCCAGAAGAGGATATCGATCCGCCGACGCCCATATCCGGGTTCCTCTGTGAGAGATGTCCACCCGACGCACCTTCTAAGTGTAATACGGATGCGGCGTACATCAGGCTCACTTACGTGAGATGCCCCGCCGATGGACCGACCGGCGCTCACCAGAACCTTTGCGCGTCGCTGCTGCGGCGTCTTGGCGAATCTCGTCGCGCAGCCATGCGATGAACTCTTTGACGACTGCGCGGTCGGCAGAGCGCGGCGCGACGAGGATGAAATACGTTCCCAAGCTTAGTGTCGCTTCGCCGCCAAACGGCGCGATCAACGAACCCTCGCGGAGGTGGCGAGTATTGTGCGGGTAGCGTCCAATGGCGACGCCACTACCGTCGATTGCTGCCTGGATCACTTGGTCGTAATGCGAAAATCGCAGCGTACCAGCGGGCCTCAAGTCGCCTAGCTTCATCGCGTCGAGCCACGGGCCCCAATCGGACCACGGTCCGCGATTCGTGACCATCTCCAGATCCAACAGCACATGGTTTGCGAGATCCGCTGGAGTCCTGAGCGGGCGCGCGCGGTCACGCACAAGCGTGGGCGAGCAAACAGGAAATATTTCCATATTGAACAGCGGCTCACCGCTCAGAACAGTCGAACTAGGAGGGGCCCACCGGATCGCGATGTCGAAGCGCTCGCGCTCGAGATCGACATTCTCCGCGACGGCGACGCTGCGCACATCGACCTTTGGATGTAGTTGAACAAACCGTCGAAGCTTCGGCACCAACCACATCGAAGCAAGGGGCACACTTGTAGTAACTGTGAGCGTCTCCCCACCTCTCGGCGCGGCAAGGCGATCGGTCGCCTCGTCAATCAGAGTGAGTGCCTCGCCGACTGCCCGATAAAGAACATGACCGGCATCGGTGAGACGCAATCCACGATTAATCCGGGTGAACAACGGCTGTCCAAGCTGATCTTCAAGAGTTTTGATCTCGCGGCTAACCGCGGATTGGGTGAGGGACAATTCCTTCGCAGCGTGTGTGAAACTCAAGTGACGTGCTGCTGCCTCGAAGCCCTTGAGTAGGTCGAGCGATAACCGCGGACGCCGGCGCTTGCTAGGCATTCCCCGAACTCATGCGGACAATGAGCAAAGATCGTTTGACCATTGCGCATCCGGTCTTGAGAGTTGCTGCCATCTTACATGGGACGGCAGCACGGGTGCAGCATGATCCTAGACATGAAACGTGCGGTCATCGAGCTCGAGTATCGGGGAGTTGTCCCGGTGGAGGACGCTAAGGGTGCCCAAATCGGCTGCCTACGCGGCCGGATCTGGATTAGCGAATGGGGCTGCTGCGACGATATCGTGCTAGAGGCCGGCCAGCGATATGTACTCACGCGAGGCGGTGTTGCCTTGGTGCAAGCTCTACGCGAGGCACTCGTCGAGCTTCGCGCGCCTGCTGTCGTGTCGACCTCTGGCAGTCCTCAGCCCCTTTCAGACTAGAAAATGCAGTTCCCCAACGATGGACCATGATGACGATAATGAGCTGCGGTTCATTTGCCCAATCACCGCCTATCCGTGTGAGGGCGACCTTTCTCACCTATGCGAAGAGTATGGCTGCCCTCGCAAAGGGGGACTGTCACCACAGTCCGAGGAAAATTTAATGGCAAACCCATGACCCACACAGCAAATCACGAAAATCTAGCCTCTTGCGTTGGTTACGACCCTCCGAGGCGCAATGCGGTGGTGAACGGGGTCGGCGTCCTGCAACGCTTTTTCCAAGCTATCTTTGACGCTATGTATGAGTCGCGTCGGAGGCAGACTGAACGAGACATTGCAAACTACGTCGCTTTGCGGGGCGGCCGGATCACTGATGATCTTGAGCGTGAGATCACGCGTCGCTTGTTTACGTCGGATTGGGGCCCTCGCGAAAGATAGAAGGCTAAAAAGGCAGTCAAAGCAGGTTAGTAGTACGCTTTCCGTTTGCGGGTGCGTGAGGCTGGCCCTGGATTGTAGAATTGATTGGGCTCGCAAAAGCCGCCGATGCCGCTGACCGTCGCCATGCATTGCTGCCA
>JBARNC010000015.1:0-2058 GCA_049802775.1 Pseudolabrys sp.
TACCCCAGCGCCTCTGCAGGTGCGTTAGCTTCCAACCCACTTCCATGGTGGGAGAACCTGACGATGGACGTGTGTCGCTACGGGCACGTCTACGGCAACCGAAACGACACGAGAGGGTCACCGCGCCTAAGCCGCGCATTGCAGATGGAAAGTTATCCGAAGTTTCATAATGAAGTCGGGGTGCCGATCGTGCGCATTGGCTGCCGTGAGTTCAAGTGCATTGGGGATAAGCCGCCGCAAGATCACCCACACGTCTACCTCAATATGGGCGATGCCAACGAGATCGTTTGCCCATATTGCTCGACGCTATTCCGTTTCGATCAGAGCTTGGGCGCATATGATGCTGATCCGGCAGATTGTGCTTACGTTGACATGGACTGAGTTGTTCGCCACGAGCGATTCGAATTCGGTCAGGATACAAGCGTCAGGCCGTCAGGCAGGATGCTCAAATCGCTGCCGCCTGACCCCGCCCGTCACCAAGATTCGGCTATAGCTCGAAGAGGAGAAGAGCCGTGGCGTATACCGTGGAGGATCTGCTCAGTGTGCTGCACCCGTACTGTCCGGTCAAAGTTGATGCGCTCTCCAAAAACCGCAGGCGCGTCGAACACGGGCTCACGACCGTGGGGCTCAAGATCCACTGTCTTGGCGACAACCGGGAACTCTTGAATCTCATTAAGGCTTTGGGCGGGCGGTCTGAGGTAATTGGCAGTAGGGTCTATGCGCACGCTCGCGCGTCGGTGACCGTGATCCTGCCACCCGTGGGGAGCGCGCGCTCGGCGGTAATGCTCCTCGAGTGCATCGAGAAGTACTTCGGGCACCCCGTCTTCCATAATCCGAGGTACCAGATCCAGGTGTGCTCGCCCTGCCGGCTCGACGAGCGGCATGCGGCAATACTCGCTATTGCGTTCTATCTCGGATCTGATGTCCTCAGGCGCTACAGCCTCGGCGACCTCACAACGACTTTTTCGGAGGATACGCGCTTGGGTCACAAGCATAGAGGACGCCGCATTGTCCTCTATGACGGCGAGGGCGACCTCGATCGCGACTTCGAATGGTGGAACCTTGAGAAGGATCGCTTGTCGATACGGACGCAACTTCCTTTCGTAACCGAGCGGACCGACGTGCTGACGTGCCAGAGCGAGAACGATATTGAGAATATCAATCTCATCGCGACCTTGCTTTCGCACCATCAGGCACCTGCCTATTGGAAGCACCTGGGAGGCCGCTTTGTGGCGGATGTTGAGGCGTTGCTTAAGCGTCATCTTCTCCAAGGGATCCTTGAGGCCTCCTGGATCCACCCAGCCACGGGGGAGATGGCTGACGACACGCAGTCCTTTTCCGCCCTTCAAGAGCTCATGGCGTATGCATTCGACGAGTATGCACGGCTTGAAAACGAGAAGCGTAGCCAATGGTGGCGGCGAGGCACTTCCGATCACCCTGGCATACTGGCAGAAACCAATGCGCTGTTACGGTACTACCGCGCCGAGCTCCTCGCCGAGTCCGACCGATTATTGCAGGAAGGAGCAACATGAGAGCGCATCAGCCCGGTTCGACACCAATCGACATCCCCGAAACGGTCCCAAATCCCGCCTATACTCCCGCACCCGCGCCTGCGCCGGAACGGCCGCCCACCAAAGTGCCGGAAAAGGTGCCGGAAAAAGTAATCGCACCGGCGTCATTCGGTGCATTTTTTTGGATCAGGCCTGCCACATAGCCAACCTGCCTGATCAAAGAACTCTGTATTCCGCTTAGAGACTAGGCCGCGGTCTTGGAGCGCGCCGGAGCCTTCGACTCAGATCGCGCCGGCTCCACTTCCTTCACGCTTGCAGAAGGCGCTAATGGCGGCGATGCGAGCGCGCCGGTCACCGCCATCATTTGTTGCTGGCAGGAAAGTCCGTCGGCCATGATCCGCTGCCCAGCCCCCGAGTTGGCAAAAAGTTCGCGGCCAAATAAATGCTGGCGTCGACCTGAGGAAACACCATGCCGGGACAGAGACCGAAAGTGGTGATCGTCGGCGCCGGGTTCGGCGGCTTGGACGCCGCTAAGACGCTGCGACGC
>JBARNC010000016.1:0-11559 GCA_049802775.1 Pseudolabrys sp.
AACCCGCCGATCGACCCGATCCGCGAGGAGCTGGTGATGAGCCTCGTCTCCATCATCGGACCGCGTCCGAACCTGCTCGACCACGAGGGTATGTCGAATACCAAACGCCTCGAGGTGCGTCAGCCCATACTCACCAACGCGGACCTGGAGAAGATTCGCTCAATCTCGGAAATGAGCGGCGACCATTTCAAGTCGCGTACCTTCGACATTACCTTCCCGGCCGAACACGGCGCCGACGGCATGGGTTGGGCACTCGACGAATTGTGCGAGCGCAGCGAAGAGGAAGTGCGTAACGGCTGCAACATTATCATCCTGTCGGATCGCAAATCCGGCGCCGACCGTATCCCGATTCCGGCGCTGCTTGCCTGCGCCGCCGTGCATCATCATCTGATCCGGAACGGATTGCGTACTTCGGTCGGCATGGTTCTGGAAACAGCCGAGCCGCGCGAGGTGCACCATTTCGCATGTCTTGCCGGCTATGGGGCGGAATCGATCAATCCGTACCTCGCCTTCGAGACCCTGATCGCGATGAAGGACGATCTGCCACAGAAGCTCGAAGAAGAAGAAGAGATCATCAAGCGCTACATCAAGTCGATCGACAAAGGCCTGCTCAAGGTGATGTCCAAGATGGGCATTTCTACCTATCAATCCTATTGCGGCGCGCAGATTTTCGACGCTGTCGGCTTGCGGCAGGATTTCGTCGACAAATATTTTACCGGTACGCACACTCGTATCGAAGGCATCGGTCTCGCCGAAATCGCGGAAGAAGCTGTGCGCCGCCACCGTGACGCCTTCAGCGATTCCCCGATTTACCGCTCGATGCTTGACGTTGGCGGCGACTACGCCGTGCGCGTGCGCGGTGAAGACCATGTCTGGACTGCCGAGACCGTGTCGCGTTTACAGCACGCCGTGCGCGGCAATTCACAGGACCACTATCGCGCCTTCGCGCAAATTGTGAACGACCAGACCGAGCGGCTGCTCACTATTCGCGGCATGTTCCGTCTAAAGAAAGCCGAAGAAGACGGCCGCAAGCCGGTCGCCCTTGAGGAGGTCGAGCCAGCCAAGAATATCGTGCGGCGTTTCTCCACCGGCGCCATGTCGTTTGGCTCCATCTCGCGCGAGGCCCACACGACTCTCGCCATCGCCATGAACCGCATCGGCGGCAAGTCGAACACCGGCGAAGGCGGTGAGGAAACCGACCGCTTTAAGCCATTGCCGAATGGTGACTCCATGCGCTCGGCCATCAAGCAGGTTGCGTCGGGTCGTTTCGGCGTCACCGCCGAGTATCTCGTTAACTCGGACATGATGCAGATCAAGATAGCGCAGGGCGCCAAGCCCGGCGAAGGCGGCCAGCTGCCCGGACACAAGGTCGATAAAATCATCGCCAAGGTACGCCATTCGATGCCAGGCGTCGGCCTGATCTCGCCACCGCCACACCATGACATCTACTCGATCGAGGACCTGGCGCAGTTGATCTTTGACCTCAAGAACGTCAATCCGGTCGGCGACGTGTCTGTGAAACTCGTCTCGGAGGTTGGTGTCGGCACCGTCGCCGCCGGCGTCTCGAAGGCGCGCGCCGATCACGTCACCATTGCCGGATTCGAGGGCGGAACTGGCGCAAGCCCACTCACCTCAATCAAGCATGCCGGTAGCCCGTGGGAAATCGGCTTGGCCGAAACCCATCAGACGCTAGTAATCAATCGCCTGCGCGGACGCATTTCGGTGCAGGTCGACGGGGGCATCCGCACCGGCCGCGACGTGGTCATCGGCGCGATGCTGGGTGCCGACGAGTTCGGCTTCTCGACCGCTCCGCTGATCGCCGCCGGCTGTGTCATGATGCGCAAATGCCACCTCAATACCTGCCCCGTCGGCGTTGCTACGCAGGACCCGGTACTGCGCAAGCGCTTCAAGGGCCAGCCCGAGCACGTCATCAACTATTTCTTCTTCGTCGCCGAAGAAGTCCGCGAGCTGATGGCGGCGCTTGGTTTCCGTACCTTCGACGAGATGGTCGGGCAGATGCAGATGCTCGATCGACGCAAGCTAGTGGAGCATTGGAAGGCCAAGGGCCTCGACTTCTCCAAGCTTTTTACCAAACCGCCTGCGGACAAAGGCACAGCCATCTACAAATGCGAGCCGCAGGACCACAAGATCAAGGACATCCTTGACCGCAAGCTGATCGCAGAATCGCAGGCCGCGCTCGACCGCGGCGCGCCGGTGCGTCTGCAAGCCGTCATCCACAACACCGACCGCGCGTGCGGTGGCATGCTCTCGGGCGAGGTAGCCAAGCGCTACGGGCATGAGGGGTTGCCGGATGACACAATCCATGTGCGCTTCACCGGCACTGCCGGGCAAAGCTTTGGCGCCTGGCTGACGCGCGGCATCACCTTCGAACTCGACGGCGACGCCAACGACTATGTCGGCAAAGGACTGTCAGGCGGACATCTAATCATCCGGCCGCCGGTGGATTCCGGCATTGTGCCAGAGGAATCGATCATCGTAGGAAACACAGTGCTATACGGCGCAATTGAGGGCGAATGCTATTTTCGCGGTGTCGCCGGCGAGCGCTTCGCTGTGCGCAACTCCGGCGCTATCGCGGTGATCGAAGGCGCTGGCGACCATTGCTGCGAGTACATGACCGGCGGTGTGGTGGTGGTGCTCGGATACACCGGACGCAATTTCGCCGCCGGCATGTCGGGCGGCATCGCCTATGTGCTTGACGAGGACGGCACCTTCAAGACCCGCTGCAACATGGCGATGGTCGAACTCGAGCCGGTGCCGCAGGAAGAAGAGATCGCCGAGAAGGAATTCGGCCACTACAACGATTTGGAATCGCACGGCCGCGTCGACGTGATGGCGGATATGTCCAGCAAGGACGCCGAGCGGCTGCGCACGCTGATCGCCAACCACGCGCGCCACACCAATTCCACGCGCGCGGCCGAAATTCTCGGCGGTTGGGAGCACTATCGCCCTCTGTTCAAGAAAGTGATGCCGGTCGAATACCGCCGCGCCCTCGCTGAGATGGCAAAGGCGAAGGCCGCCACCATGCAGGCCGCGGAGTAGGTATGGGTAAGGTCACCGGGTTTCTGGAAATCGAGCGCGAGGATCGCGACTATCAACCGGTCGCGGATCGCGTGAAGCATTGGAACGAATTTGTCTTGCCGCTTCCGGAAAAGGAGATCCGCGAGCAGGCGGCGCGCTGCATGGACTGCGGCGTTCCTTATTGCCACGGCACCAGCCGTATTACCGGCGCACCCACGGGCTGCCCGGTGAACAACCAGATCCCCGACTGGAATGACTTGGTCTACCGCGGCAACTGGGAGGAAGCTGCGCGTAATCTGCATTCGACGAATAATTTTCCGGAATTCACCGGCCGCGTCTGTCCGGCGCCTTGTGAGGCCTCTTGCACGCTCAATATCGACGAGAACCCGGTTACGATTAAGACAATTGAATGCGAAATTGCGGACCGTGCGATTGCGCAGGGCCTCAAGCCGGATAAGCCACAACGCAAGACCGGCAAGAAGGTGGCGGTCGTCGGCTCCGGACCGGCCGGTCTCGCTTGCGCGCAACAGCTCGCCCGTGCCGGGCACGAGGTGCATGTGTTTGAACGGTGGGCCAAGGCCGGCGGACTGCTGCGCTACGGCATTCCCGACTTCAAAATGGAAAAGATTCACGTCGATCGCCGCGTCGAGCAGATGCAGGGCGAAGGCGTCGTTTTCCATTACAACGCCCATGTCGGCGTCAATGTCCCGGCCGATAAGTTGGTCAAAGAACACGACGCAGTGGTGCTCACGGGCGGAAGCGAGAAGCCGCGCGATCTGCCCATCCCCGGCCGGGAGCTCAAAGGCATCCACTTCGCAATGGACTTTCTGCCTCAGCAGAACAGGCGTGTGAGCAATGAGCCGCAGGGCGATGTCGAGCCAATCGTCGCCAAAGGCAAGAAGGTTGTCGTTATTGGCGGCGGTGATACCGGATCCGATTGCATCGGCACTTCGATCCGCCAAGGGGCGGCGGCGGTGACGAATTTCGAGATCATGCCCGAACCGCCCGAGCACGAGAACAAGATGCTCACCTGGCCGGACTGGCCTCTCAAGCTGCGCATCTCCTCAAGCCAAGAGGAAGGCGTCACGCGCGAATTCGCGGTGTTAACGCAAAAATTTACCGGCGAGAATGGCCGGGTGAAGAAGCTTCATTGCACGCACGTAGATGCGAAGCTCAAACCGGTACCCGATACGGAATTCGAGATCGAGGCTGATCTGGTTTTGCTCGCGATGGGCTTTGTGCATCCCCTGCATGAAGGGATGCTCAAGGCCCTGGACGTAGCGCTCGACCAGCGCGGCAACGTGTCCGCTGATACCAACGCGTATCAGACGTCGTTGCCGAGGGTATTCGCCGCCGGTGATATGCGTCGTGGGCAATCACTGGTGGTCTGGGCGATCCGCGAGGGCCGTCAAGCGGCGCACGCGGTCGATAAATTCCTAATGGGCTCAACCCTGCTGCCGCGCTGAGGTCTTACGTTGTGCAAAAGCGCTAGCGGAAAAAGCCGAAAGGACTGCCACCAAAGGGGAAAATGCCCCGCGGCGGACGCGGCACATCGTCCTGCTTCGGAGTAGGCTTGGGCTTGGCGGTGCTGTTCTGTGTGGTCTTGCTGGTGGTTCCGCTCTTAGGCGTGGCCGTTTTTTTCTCCGGCGGCGCTGTCGCTGGTTCGGGAGGTGCCGTATCAGCCGGCGCAGACGCCAAGGCTTCCGCCGGCGCTGCGGCCACTGGCGGGACATTGGCATCGCCGCCGCGCTGCAAAACGAAATCATCGGCACGGCCAGGCGGCGCGCTAACCGGTTCACCCTTGACCAAAACCTGCGTCGCGATGGCATCACCATGCGGGGAGCTGTTGCCAGCACCACCCAGCAATTCTTCGGAATTGCTGGGCGTTACAGTCAAAGGCACCACAGGGCCTGCCACGGGCCGCGCCGCCGGTTTACCGTCGGAGACCCCAGGCGCGAGCGGGCCAGATGGCAGGGCGATCGGTGTCGCCCGGCTGTTCATGTTTCGGCGGATTTCGCGCTCGACATAGTGCGCAAGCTTAAGCGCACCAGATTTCGTAAAAAAAACGCCGTCGCTCGAGCGCAGCCGGCGCATCTGGCCTTCGTAGTCCGGGCCAAAGTTCGAATATTTGCCGGCTTCGTCGACGAAGCCGTCCCAAACGTCGATATAGACGACACCAGCGCGCTCTGCGCGCGCGCGGTAGAGATCATTCAAATAGGCCGCTTCTGCAGTGGACTTGGTGCCACGGATTGAGGGCAAGCCGACCCAGAAAACCGGTACGCCCTTGCTCTTAAGCGCCGCGATCGTCTCATCGATACGCTTCGAATAAATCTCCGCCCATTGGTCGGTATGGAACTCAATGACCCCGCTCGTCTTTTTTCCCGACTGCGATTCAGGCGCGACGATCCCTGCTTGCTCCTGTTCGCCGACCTGATTCTTGCTTTGCGCGTCTTTCTCGGCAGCCGGCTTGTCCGCCTGATCTTTAACCTTCTTTTTGTCCGCCTCCTTGGCAAGGTCACGCTCGCGGATGCTCTGACGATCGCTGACGCCGAGCATCATGACTACATAATTCGCCTTCTCCTGCGCGAGCGTGTCGCGAGCAACATGCCACCAGTCGAGATCCCCCTTCGCTTCGTAGCGCAACAACCCGGAGTGGTTCTTGTTCTTGCGGATAATGGCGATCTCCGGTGAATCGGACAAAGCATCTTCAAGGCCATAGGCGAGCCAATCGGCCATGGCGTCGCCGAGAACAACAACCGACGTCGTCGGCGTGACTGGTTCGGCTTTCGGATCCGGTTTACGGGGAGGCGGCGCACGCGAGTTGTCGACTGGCGCCTGCGGCTGCGGCTGCTCGTAGGGGGTTTCATACGACCCCCCAGGGCCCCCGAAGAACCCCCCAAAGAAGCCGCCGCCCCTTTGCGGACGCTGTCGACTGAAAAATGGAAAGGGGCCGTCGCGGAACTGCGCCTGGGCAGGCGATGTTAGCGCAACTATGCCGGCGCAGTCGACCGCAGCCAAAATGACCGCAGCGACCAGACAGCAAGAAAGCCGTTTTTTGCCAACCATACCAATCGCCCAATGGCCTCGAAACGGGGTCGGGAAGTAGTCGCAGGGCTCGCCCTCGCCGTCCATCGCCATGGACTAGTAGCGCTCAAAAAATGTCAACTCAAATGTCAACTCAAAGGTGGCCGAAATTCCATCTTTAACGGGCGCGCAGCTGGTCAAGGACGCCTGCGGACGCGAAACCATCTGGAATCCGGCCATTTTTGGCCTGAAAATCGCGAATTGCGCTACGAGTTTTCACGCCCAGATTGCCGTCGGGTTCGCCGATATCGTAGCCATGGCGTGCCAGCAACTGTTGCAATTCCAGCCGCTCCGCGCGCGACAACACGCGCTCATACCGCGGCCAATCCTGAATGAACGCCCCTCCGCCACGTAACCGATCGGCGAGATGTCCAATCGCTAGCGCATAAGCCTCGGCCGGATTGTATTTCATGACGACACTGAAATTCGTCAGCATCAGGAATCCTGGTCCCTGGATGCCGGCAGGCACCAGCAAGAACGCTTTGTCGCCCGGCCGCAGAAATGGCTGGCCGTTTGCGCGCTTAATTCCCTGCCGCTCCCAGTCGCGAATACTCATGGGCCGCGTATGATCGGCGAGCAGAAGATTGAGCGTCGCCGGCACCACGACTTCGTAACCCCAGGTCTGGCCGGTAATCCAACCGTCTTTTTTTAGATTGTTAGCAGTGGAAGCAATGATGTCAGGTACAGAGTCAACGACATCGCGGCGGCCGTCCCGGTCGAAATCCACTGCATATTTCTTAAATGCAGTCGGCATGAACTGGGTCGGTCCGAATGCGCCTGCCCACGACCCGACCAGACGATCGGGCCGAACATCTCCGCGCTGGAGAATTTCCATCGTGGAAAGGAATTCCTCGCGGAAATAATTCTGCCGGCGGCCGATGCAGGCGAGCGTGGCCGTGGAGCGGACCACCGGACGATCCCCCGTCAACGTGCCGTAGTTGGTTTCGACACCCCAGATGGCGGCGATGGTGTAGCGATCCACTCCGTAGGCGCGCTCCACAGCGTCAAAAACACTCCGATACTTTTCAAGCAAAGCACGGCCCTGCTCGATGCGCTCGTTGGTCACAAGGATGTCGAGATATTCCCAGAAGGATTTGGTGAATTCAGGCTGATTGTCGAGAAGATCCATAATCCGCAGATCGGGCGTGAGCGAAGCGACAGATGTTTTGAAGAGGCTTCTTGAAACGCCGCGTCGCGCCGCTGCCGGCCATAGCCCCTCGACGCAGTCATGGAAATTTGCGGCCGCCGCGCGGATCGCGTCTGCCGTCATCTGCGGATGACCGGAGGAGCCTGATTCCCCGCTCCACACCGGCACTGATTGGGTGGCTGGTGACAGAGCGCCAGTAGTTGCCGGATCGAGGCTGTCGCGCCTGTCCTGCGCCGCGCCAACGCCACAAGCGGCCGCCGCAATGCCTCCAGCAATGAGAATAGGCCAAACTCTACGCATGCCGGTCCCGATCTGTATCAACTACTGCTAATTCTATGAGTGTCCCGATATCATTTCTGCAGCGTTAATGGTCTACTTCCTCTCGTTAGATATGGACCCCCGCCCCCACCCGTGCTTTCTGCCGCGGGGACGCATTCACGATTCGCAATGAAAAGTCTCGCATGACCCCTATCCGCAAAGCCATATTTCCGGTGGCCGGCCTTGGAACTCGCTTTCTCCCGGCCACAAAAGCCATGCCGAAAGAAATGCTTCCGGTCGTAGACCGGCCGCTTATCCAGCACGTGGTGGATGAAGCGCGCCAGGCCGGCATCGAGCATTTCATCTTCGTTACTGGACGAAACAAGAGCGTGATAGAAGATCACTTCGACCGCCAGTTCGAGCTCGAGTTAACCTTGATGGAGCGCGGCAAGAAGACCGAGCTCGCGCTTCTGTCGGAGGATCTGCCCGAGGCCGGAACCGTGAGTTTCACCCGCCAGCAATCGCCGCTCGGCCTTGGCCACGCGGTCTGGTGCGCACGTGAGCTGGTCGGCCATGAACCGTTTGCCCTGCTCTTGCCTGACGTGCTGGTTCAACACACCCGCGGTTGCCTCGCCCAGATGATCGACACCGCGAGGGAACTCGACGGTAACGCCAATATCATCGCAGTAGAAGAAGTGCCGAAGGAGCGCGTGCACATGTATGGTGTCGTCGGCGTCGGCGCTCCAAAGGGTAAGGCTTTTGCGATCACTAAGATGGTCGAGAAGCCGAAGGCGAGCGAAGCACCATCCAATCTCACTATTACCGGCCGGTACATACTTCAACCGCAGATCTTTGAATTACTGGAAAAGCAGGCTGCCGGCACCGGCGACGAAATTCAGCTCACCGATGCAATGCTGGCACTCTCGCGTTCGCAACCATTTTACGGTCTTAAGTTCGATGGTCGCAGCTTCGACTGCGGTTCCAAGATCGGCTTCCTCGCAGCCAACATAGCCTATGGGCTGGAGCGCCCCGATATCGCACCTGAGTTGCGCTCTGAAATGCGCCGTCTGCTTGCCGGAAAAATGACGGTCTAAACCCAGCCTTTGAGCTCGCGCGTGACTACGTCACGGATCACCGCCATGCCGCCGGGCGTATCGTTGAGACAAGGAATCGCGGCGAAGTTTTCGCCGCCCGCGTGCCGGAAGATTTCCGCATTCTCCATGGCGATCTCCTCCAGAGTCTCGAGGCAATCGGAGGAAAAGCCAGGCGTGATGACGGCAAGATTTTTCACACCGCGCTCAGCCAGTGATTTCACGGTCACGTCCGTATAGGGCTTGAGCCACTCGGCTGTACCAAAGCGCGACTGGAACGTCATCATCAACCGTTGATCGCCGACTTTTAGCTTCTTACGCAGTAGCGCCGTCGTTTCGCTGCACTGCTTGAGATAGGGATCGCCCTTGGCGACATAATCCTCCGGCATGCCATGGTAGGAGGCAACAATAACCTCGGGTTTGAAAGGGAGTTTCCCGAGCGCAGCGTTGAGCGAGCCTGCGAGCGCGTCGATGTAGACAGGCTCGGCACAATAAGGCGCGGCGACGCGCAGCGTCGGCTGGAAACGCATGTCGGTCAGCGCGCGGAAAACTTCATCGCAAACAGTGGCAGTGGTTGCCGCCGCGTATTGCGGATAAAGCGGCACAATCAGGATTCGCTCGCAATCCTGCGCGGCAAGCGCTTCCAGCCGTGAACGAATGGACGGATTGCCATAGCGCATAGCCCAGTCGACACGGATACGCCTGTAGAATTTCTCCAGCATTTCATCAAGCTTGTCGGACTGCGACCGCGTGATCGTCTTGAGCGGTGACTCGTTACGTTCCCGGTTCCAGATCTTGTCGTAGTCGCGACCCTTGCGCCCGGGTCGTACGGTCAAGATGATCAGATTAAGCACCAGCCACCATTTCAGTCGGCTCTCCTCGATCACGCGGCGGTCGGAGAGAAATTCCTTCAGGTAGCGTCGTACCGCCCAGTAGCCGGTCGAGTCGGGCGTACCAAGATTGACCAGCAGCACGCCGATACGGCCGCCAATGGCCGGAATCGTGTTCGGACTCATGGCTTGCGCTCGTCGGCGATCACCTTGCCGTCATTCGGTAGGGTGCCTGGCGCAACCAGCTTCACCGAGCCCTTGAGCTTGGTAATCGACTGCAAGGTTACGGCAATCGCGGTTTCAAGCGCGGCGTCCGGCGGCGCATACTCCGCCAGCAAAGTCATGGAGTCCTGTTCGGCAGCGCGGTCGACCACGAGGCGAAGACGCTTGAGCTCCGGGTGACGCGCAGCGATCTCAGCAACCTGTTTGGGGTGCACGAACATACCCTTCACTTTCGCGGTCTGATCGGCACGGCCCATCCACCCCTTAATGCGCACATTGGTGCGCCCGCACGGCGAGACGCCGGGCATGAGCGCGGAAAGATCGCCCGTGGCAAGACGAATCATCGGGTAATCCGGATTGAAGGACGTAACGACAACCTCCCCCACTTCACCATCTGGCACTGGGTCGCCGGTACCAGGACGGATAATTTCAACGACAACGGTTTCATTGACAGTCATACCTTCGCGGGCCTCACTTTCGTAAGCAATCACGCCGAGTTCGGCGGTCGCGTAGCACTGCAAAACAGCTACGCCACGATGGCCGAGCTCCTCGCGTAGTGAAGCCGGCAGCGCGGCACCTGATACAAGGCCGCGCTTGATCGAGGATGCGTCTTTATCGGTTTTCTCAGCTGTATCCAGGAGAATCTTCAGGAAATCCGGCGTACCGACATAACCAGCTGGCCTGTAGTGAGCGATCGCCTCAAGCTGCTGTTCGGTACTTCCAACACCGCCCGGAATAACGGCGCATCCAAGCGCATGAACGCCCGATTCTAGAATGAACCCGCCGGGCGTGAGGTGATAGGCGAAGGAATTGTGTACGACATCGCCGACACGAAATCCTGCAGCATAGAGAGCGCGCGCCGCCCCCCACCAATCGGTGCCCTCGCCTTCAGGTTCGAAGATCGGCCCCGGCGACATCAGCAGACGCCGCGCTTTGCCTGGCGCAGTCACGTTGAGGCCACCGAACGGTGGGTGGGCCTTTTGCAATGCCGAAATTTCCGATTTGCGCAAAACCGGCAGCTTCGCCAGCGAAGCACGCGACGTGATCGATTTTGGATCGATGCCCTGGAGATGCTTCGCCCAGCCTGGTGCGCTCATCGCGCGCGCAATGATGTCGGTCAGGCGCGCAAACTGCTCGCGCTCGCGCGCGGCCGGATCGCGGGTTTCCAGGGCGTCGTAATGTCCGGGCATGGCTTACGCCAGCCACCTCTTGCGCCGGCGGTAATGCTTGCCTTCGCGGAATGATTTGCGGCGGCCTTCGGAAATACCAAGGTAGAATTCTTTCACATCTTCGTTTTCGGCAAGCGCATTGGCTTCGCCATCCATCACCACGCGGCCGTTTTCGAGAATGTAGCCGTAACGCGCAAAGCGCAGGGCCATGTGGGTGTTTTGCTCGGCCAGCAGAAAAGAGACACCTTCCTTGTCGTTGAGGTTTTTAACGATGCCAAAAATTTCCTCAACGATTTGCGGCGCGAGGCCCATCGACGGCTCATCGAGCAGTATCATCTTTGGGCGCGACATCAGCGCGCGGCCAATCGCGCACATTTGCTGCTCGCCGCCCGAGGTGTAGCCGGCAAGCGAGTTCTTCCGTTCGCTGAGCTTCGGGAAATAGGAATAGACCAGCTCCAAGTCGCGCTTGATCGCGGCCTTGCCGTCGCGCCGGGTGAACGCGCCGGTGAGCAGATTTTCTTCGATGGTAAGATGACCGAAGCAGTGACGGCCTTCCATCACCTGGATGCAGCCGCGCCGCACCAATTCGTTCGGGGAGAGGTCTTGCACCTCAGCACCCTCAAATACGATCGAGCCCTTGGTGACATCGCCGCGCTCGGCGTGGAGCAAATTGGAAATGGCCTTCAATGTGGTCGTCTTGCCAGCGCCGTTGGCGCCGA
>JBARNC010000017.1:0-16054 GCA_049802775.1 Pseudolabrys sp.
GACCCATCTTGACCCCCTGCCGTGCTCCCTATACCCGTAAATGTTGCGGCGAGACCCGCCGCCTGTACGCGTGACCTCGCATCAATGCCTTCACATTCATACGCCCGCGTCGAAAAGAAGAGTCTGCGTCTCGACGATGAGGTGCAATTCATCCGCTCTTGGATCGAGAAGCCGCTATCGACCGGCGCAGTGATGCCATCGAGCCGGGTGCTCGCGCGCGCCATGGCGCGCTATGTTGATCCGCAAACGGATGGCCCGGTGATTGAGCTCGGTCCGGGCACCGGCCCGGTAACCGAAGCGCTCGTCAAGCAGGGCGTCGATCCGGCACGGCTGATTTTGGTTGAATTCAATCCTGGTTTCTGCCGGCTGTTACGCACGCGCTATCCGGCGGCGACTGTAGTGCAGGGCGACGCCTACCGGCTGCGGCGCCTGCTTGAGACTTATGCGGGCGAACCGGCCGCCGCGATCGTGTCGGGTCTTCCGTTAGTGACCAAACCACTGCGCACACGGCTGCGTCTGATTTCAGATGCGATGACTCTACTGGCGACGGGCGCGCCGTTCGTGCAATTCACCTACGCGATGCTCCCGCCAATTCCTAAAGAACTAGCCGGAGTGCGCGCGGAAGCTTCCGAGCTGATCTGGATGAACCTGCCGCCGGCTCGCGTGTGGGTCTATCGCGGCCGCTGATGGTGTGGTGTCATCGCCCGCGAAAGCGGAATCGTTGATGCCGATCCCCAAAATTCTCGTTCTGCCCGGATCGACGCGCGCCGGCTCGCATAACGTCAAGCTCGCAGCATTGGCGGCGAAAGAGCTGACGCTGCTCGACGTCGACGTTACGCATATTTCACTCGCCGACTACCCGCTGCCGATCTATGAAGCCGATCTCGAAGCGCGCGCCGGCCAGCCCGCCAATGCACTTAAGCTCAAACAAATGATCATAGCGCACCACGGGGTTTTCATCGCCAGCCCCGAATACAGCGCATCGGTAGCACCTATTCTCAAGAACGCTATCGATTGGGTATCGCGCGTTCGCGAGCGCGGGGATCCGACCTATGCCGCCTTCAAGGGGCGCGTGTTCGCAATCGCTTCGGCCTCGCCGGGACGGGCCGGTGGCCTGCGCTCGCTGATGGCGTTGCGCCAGATTCTCGAACTTGGTTGTGGGGCGCTGGTGATACCCGAACAGGTAGCGATCCAGCGTGCGGACAGCGCTTTTGACGAAATGGATAATATTGCCGATACCGGCATGGCCAACCTGTTTCGCGCGCAGCTCGAACGGTTGGTGGAAATGTCACGACTGATAGTACGAGGTGGATGAGGTGGCATTGTCCGCACGCGAACGCTTGATCGTGGCTCTCGACGTGCCGTCAGTGGCGGCGGCCGAGGCCATGGTTGCGCGGCTTGGCGAATCGGTATGGTTCTACAAGATCGGCTATCAGCTTGCCTTCGTCGGCGGCCTGCCGTTCGCAGCCGGGTTGATTGCGGCCGGCAAGCAGGTCTTTCTCGATCTCAAACTACACGACATCGGCAACACGGTCGCCAAGGGCGTTGAGAGTGTTGCGCAGTTGGGCGCGACCTTCCTCACTGTGCATGCGTACCCCCAGACCATGAAGGCAGCAGTTGAAGGTAAGCGCGGATCGAAGCTTCGTATTCTCGCGGTCACTGTGCTCACTTCCTATGACGACGCCGATCTTGCTGCCGCGGGCTACGAATTGAACGTCAAAGAGCTTGCCGCCGCGCGCGCGGCGCAGGCGCGCGACACAGGTGTAGGTGGCCGTGTCTGTTCCGCGGAGGAGGCCGTGACCCTGCGCGACATCGCGGGCCCGGGAATGGTGCTGGTGACTCCCGGAATCCGGCCGGCGGGCAGCGCGCAAGGCGACCAAAAGCGAATCATGTCCCCTGCGCATGCGATCGCCGCCGGCGCCGACTTTCTTGTGGTTGGCCGTCCGATTATGGAAGCGCGCGATCCCAGGGCTGCGGCAGATGCGATCGTTGCCGAAGTTGAACAAGTCAGCACGTAGAGCTAATCAGGGGCCGCAGCCCTGAGAACGGGCATGATCTCGTCCCGAGACCGGTGCCTGCTTTTCGGGGCCGTGCTCTAGTCGCCTTTGGCCCATCACGCTATACCCACGCCCACGTTAAGGGAGTTGGACCATGGCCGAAATGCGGCTTGTGGTTGCAGGTGCTGGCGGGCGAATGGGTCGCACGCTGGTCAAGGCAATTGCCGACAGCAAGGAATTTGTGCTTGCGGGTGCGTTGGAAGATGCGCGCTCACCGCTAATCGGTTGGGATTCTGGTACGCTCGCTGGACTACCCGAAAACGGGATCAAGCTAGCCGGGGATGCCGGTCCACTGTTGGCGAAGGCCGACGGCATCATTGATTTCACGGCACCGGTCGCCTCTGTTGCTTTTGCGGCGCTCGCGGCCAAGGCCGCCAAGGTGCACATTATCGGTACCACCGGCCTAAGCGGGGCCGATGATGCAAAGGTCAAGGACGCCGCAAAGAGTGCGGTAATCATCAAGTCGGGCAATATGAGCCTTGGCGTCAATCTGTTGGCGGCGCTCACGAAGCGGGTAGCCAAGACGCTCAACAATTCCTTCGACATCGAAATCCTGGAGATGCATCACAACCAAAAGGTAGACGCGCCTTCAGGTACCGCCTTGCTGCTTGGTCGGGCGGCTGCGGAAGGCCGCGAAATCGAGCTCGAGACACATTCGGTCAGAAGTCGTGACGGCCACACCGGTGCGCGCAAGGCGGGCGACATCGGCTTTGCGACTCTGCGGGGCGGTACGGTTGTTGGCGAGCACAGTGTTATTTTCGCCGGCGCGGCCGAGCGTCTGGAGCTGACGCACAAGGCCGAGGACCGCATGATCTTTGCGCGCGGCGCGCTTCATGCGGCTGCCTGGGCGCGGAGCCAGAAGCCGGGACTTTATTCGATGATGGATGTTATGGGATTGAATGATTTCTGAGGAAAGCAATGACTGACCGTCTTCTCGTGCTCGTGCGTCACGGCCAGAGCGACTGGAACTTGAAAAACCTGTTCACCGGCTGGCGCGACGTTGATTTGACTGAAAAGGGCATCGCGGAAGCGCGCGAGGCTGGCCGCAGACTGAAAGCCCAAGGGATCAAGTTCGACGTCGCATTTACGTCTGCGCTCAAGCGCGCCCAGCGCACACTCGATCTGATGCTCGCGGAATTGGGTCAGACCTCGATTCCCGTGTTCAAGGATCAGGCGCTCAACGAACGCGACTATGGTGAGCTTGTGGGGCTAAACAAGGACGACGCGCGCAAGAAATGGGGCGAGGAGCAAGTGCACATCTGGCGTCGCTCATATGACGTAGCGCCGCCTGGCGGTGAGAGCCTGAAGGATACGCTCGCACGCGCCTTGCCATACTATGTAATGGAAATCTTGCCTCGGGTTATGCGCGGCGAACACGTGCTGGTGTCGGCGCACGGCAACTCATTGCGGGCGCTGGTGATGGTGCTCGACAAGCACACGCCGGAAAGCATCACTAAACTCAATTTGGACACCGGCGTGCCGATGATCTACCGGCTCAATGCCGACTCGACCGTAGCCTCGAAGCTTGACCTGGCGGCGTAGCTAGGCGGCTGCAGCCATCCCGGCTTCCCAGCCGAGCATCGCGCGTTTGCGGGTGATGCCCCAGTGATAGCCGGTGATGTCTCCGTTCTTGCCGATGACACGGTGACACGGCACCACGAAACAGATCGGGTTCTTGCCAACAGCAGCGCCAACGGCACGCGCAGACTTTGGCGCGCCGGCGCGCGCTGCGAGATTAGAATAAGTGGTGAGCTTACCCATTGGAATGTCGAGCAGTTTTTCCCAGACGCGGACCTCGAAATCAGTGCCGATCAGAACAACGCGTAGCGGCTCATTCTTGCGCCACAGCGCTGGATCAAAGATGCGCCGGGCGGTCGCCGCAGTCGCTGCGAAGTCTTCCACGTAGCGCGCTTTCGGCCACCGCGCCCGCATGTCTTTAAGTGCCGCGCGTTCCTTGCCGGCATCGGCGAGTGCGAGACCGGCCAGCCCGCGCGGCGTTGTCATCACCAACGCCATACCGAACGGGCAGGGATGGAATCCATAAGTGATGGTCAGGCCTTCACCGCCCGCTTTCCATTCGCCCGGCGACATCGCCTCGTGAGTGACGAACAGGTCGTGCAGCCGGCCGGGCCCGGACAAGCCGACCTCATAGGCCGTATCAAGGACACTCGCCGAGGAGCGAAGCAACTCGCGCGCGTGATTAAGCGTCAGTGCTTGCAGGAAGGCCTTCGGCGTAAGTCCGCACCAACGGCGGAATAGATGATGCAGATCGGTTGCAGACACGCCGGCCGCGTTTGCAATCACGTCGATCTCCGGCTGGGCACGCCAGTTCCCACGGATATGGGCAATCGCGCGTCGCACGATATCGTAGTCTGCCGCCGCGGTTGGGAACGGTACGAACTCGGTGAAACGGTCGGTCAAGGCCGATTTTTTTAAGGTCATGGTCATGACTGCTATCTAGGGCTGTCGCGACGGTCGAACCACCCGATTTCTGGCTAGTCAAATGCCGTTCGTGTCGGCCCACGCCGGGCCTCGCTCAGCGCGTTTCCAAGTTCCTTGGCGAAACTCGCCTTCTCTTGCGGTCCCAGAAAGCTCGCAATCGTCAGCTTTCTCCCGCGCGAAATCAGAAAAAGCCGATCGATCCCGAACTCTTCCAGTTCGATCTTGTCGAGCCTGACCCAGAGCGGATTGAGCACCCACTCGTGCACTCGACCAAGGTGGCTCACTTTGCGAACCTTGAGTGTAGACGGCGTAACCGTCACCTGCTCGTAGGCGTCGGCGTGCCGGTAGTTGAGCCGGAACGCCCAATACAACAACAGCACGTCGAGACCGAAAAAACCCAACACCGGCCAGGCCCCGATCGCTAAAAACAGCATGCCGGTGACAAAGCTTATTCCGCCGAACAGCACCATCAGAATCAGAAAGCCCACGCGCCCGAGCGAGCGGTGTGGCGTCAGCGTCGCTGAAAAGATGGTGGGTTCGAGATCGGCGGCGTTGTCGGGGACCATTGTGCTAAGTATACCGAAATCATGGCGAAAAAACTCACACGTAAAACTCCGACAAGGGCGCGCAACCGAAACCCGGGTAAACCGACGCGCGCCAAGGTGAAGCCTGCGGATAAGCGCGTGGCCACGGATGCCGCCGCGCTTGGCGCTCTGCCGCAATGGACAATGGCACAGATCGAAGAGGCATTCCGCCGCTTCAAAGCCGCCAATCCGGAGCCGAAGGGCGAGCTCCAGCATATCAATCCATTTACGTTATTGGTGGCGGTGGTGCTCTCTGCGCAGGCCACCGACGCAGGCGTCAACAAAGCGACGCCAGCCCTTTTTGCACTTGCCGATACGCCGGAAAAAATAGCCGCGCTTGGGGAAACCCGCGTGCGCGATTTGATCAAGACCATCGGCTTATTCCGCACCAAGGCGAAGAATGTCGTCGCATTATCGCAGAAGCTTGTGGCCGAATACGGCGGGCAGGTGCCTTGCTCGCGCGAAGCATTGGAGGCGCTACCGGGCGTCGGCCGGAAGACGGCTAACGTTGTGCTCAATATTGCCTTCGGCGAGCCGACCATCGCCGTCGACACCCATATTTTTCGCGTCGGGAATCGCACTGGCATGGCTACCGGCAAGACGCCGTTCGAGGTTGAAACAAAACTGGAGCAGGTAGTTCCGGCGCAATACAAGCGTCATGCGCACCATTGGCTTATTCTGCACGGACGCTACACTTGTGTGGCGCGCAAGCCGCTGTGCAAGAAATGCATCATCAGCGACCTGTGCCAATGGTCGGGAAAAACGGTCGCATAAGAATTGTGTTGGGACAGTGCGTATGGAAGGCAGCGGTGGCAAGAGCAAGCTCGTCGATCAAGCCGATCCAAAAATCTGTTTTGAGCGAGCGGGCCTTCCGGTCAAATCAGCTGCCGCATGGCAGAAGGCGGGGTTCCGTGTCACCGGGAATTTCAAGCGCGACGTTGCAGCAGGCAAGAAATACTGGCGCGGCGGCGTTGATTTGCTCGCGAAGCTGCCGAATAAGCCCAAGCGTTCCGCTGAGCAGAAAATAGCGGCGGACCTCATCCTCTTGGATTGCCGCCGCGCACGGGAAGACTTTCTTCGACGGCACGCTGAAACTGTCTATCGCAAACTTACCAAAAATCTTGCCAATTTTGTGCGCGTGGACGATCTCGTCTATAACGCGGCGAAACTGGTTCCCGGGTTGACGCCGACGCACAAGCAGGTCAATGTCGAAAGCGCGCTGATGCAAAGCGAAAAAGACGGCGTCGAGGTCGACCAGGGTATTTTTCTCTCGCAGGTGCTCGCCATTCCCGATGCTGGCATGCATCTGTGTAAATCAATGCTGCTTCCGAAGCCGGAAGCGGTCGAGCGCAGCGCCGAGTTCATCAAGCGCGACGCAATCAATTTTGGTTCGGCAAAGATCGAGCGATGCAGCAAGGCTGCGGTGGTCACCGTCTGCAATCCACGTTTTCTCAACGCCGAAGACGACGACACGCTCGACGATACTGAAACTGCGGCCGACATCGCCATTCTCGATCCGATGAGCGAAATCTGCGTCTTGCGTGGCGACGTGGTGGATCACCCTAAATACCGGGGTCGCAAGATCTTTTCGGCTGGCATCAATCTCACGCATCTCTATCGCGGCAAGATTCCATTTCTCTGGTACATCCGCCGCGATATGGGCATCGTCAACAAAATGCTACGGGGTCTCGCGACGAGCGGCGCAAATCCCGACGAAGTATACGGCGGTACGCATGAGAAGCCGTGGATCGCGGGTGTGGACGCATTCGCGATCGGCGGTGGCTGCCAATATCTACTGGCGATGGATTACGTGGTCGCCGGCAGCGACGCCTATATGGCGCTGCCCGCGCGCAAGGAGGGCATCATTCCGGGCGCCGCCAATCTGCGTCTGCCACGTTTCGTTGGCGCCCGCGCGGCGCGCCAGGCAATCATGATGGGTCGCCGCTTTGAATGCGACAGCCCGGAAGGCCGCATGATCTGCGATCTCATCGTACCGCCGGACCAGATGGAGCAGGCTATCGCAGGCGTGATCGAGCAATTCACCAGCTCAGGCGTCGTCAGCGCCGCCGGCAACCGGCGCGCATTCCGTGTGCGCGAAGAACCGCTCGATACGTTCCGCCGTTACATGGCGGTCTATTGCCGTGAGCAGGCCTATTGCCATTTCAGCCCGGCGTTGATTGCAAATCTCGAAAGACACTGGAGCACTGCGCAGCGAAAAATCTAGCGTAAGAATGCCCGCTGGGAGAAGCGTAGTGGTAGAAGTGAGGCCAGACGCGGACAACGGCGTCTTTTCCGTCTGTGACGGCGATCTCGCTCATACATCAAGGAGGAGTTGATCGGGGTAACCGCAACGGTGCGAACCGTCAAACCTGGCACGGTCGAGCGATCGCTCGACAAGGCCAAGCGAGTGATCGATCTGCGGTCGAAAGGCTGACAATCAGCGCGGCGGCTCGATCAATTCGGGCTGACATCCCGAAAGTTTCTTGTGGATGTGCACCATGAAAGCCATGGCGAAAATCGGCGTTGCCAGGTTGACGACAGGTATTGAAACGAAGACCGCAACAATCATGCCGGCAAGGAAGATGTAAACCGCGTTGGTCTTGCGCATGGCTTTCGCTCCGTGCGGCGCACGGAAGCGCATGGCGGCCAATTCGAAATATTCGCGGCCGAGCAAGTAGGAATTCGCCAAAAAAAGAATAATCACGCCGAGCCCGGCGAATAGCACGAACGGCAGCGCGCAGAGATAGACGAGTAACGCCAGCGCAGCAAACTCCAGGCCTTCGAGCAGTGCACGGAAAAACGACAAGGCTCGGCCGAGGGGTTCGGCCGGATAATGCTCACGTTCGACAGCTTCGGCGATCTCATCCACGAAGAAGCTGCCGACAAACGCGGTCACCACGGGCATCAAGAAAAGCGCACCTGTCATGATGCCCAGTCCTGCCATGATCGATAACAACCAGGCGAGCGCAGACCAGGCGGCGTGCGGCGCCACGCCGGTAGCTTGCTCTGCCCAATTGGCGCCCGTCTCCGCCCACGCCGCCAGCAGACGTTGCATCAAAATGCCGATGATCGTTATGAGGATCAAAGCGAGTCCGACTGCCTTGAACAGCACGTGCCGCAAGGTGGGTTTGAACATCTGCGAAAGTGCTTTGACGGCCGCGTCAATCATGCCGGCACAGGTAAGGCCGGCCGCCGCATTGGGCAAGTCCGGAGTTTACGCTACCGGCGACAGCGTGTCGTCGTCGGCCGGCACCAGCGCGACGATCTCGTCGGCATCAACGGCGGGCAGATCGACCCAGGCCATCGCCTTGTAGTCAAATCCGCGCACGAGGGTCGGCTTCACCACCTCGAAATAGGGGGAGATATCGAAATCGCGTGGCGCATAGAGCGAGGAATGGCGGATTTCCAGAATTTCCTCGCGCGCCGATTCGCTTTCGAGTCGTGTTATCTTCGGCAGGATCGGATAGCGCACCGTTTCAAAAGCCTGCGCGATTAGCGCTGAGCAGATGATACGGGTCGGATGACCAGAGCCGAGCGCGATCATGCGTCGCCGCCAGCGTTGCGGCACCGGTAGCGGAAACAGATATCGCATCAGGTCGATGATGTTCTTCACGTCGTAGTCGAAGCCGATGCGCTCCGCCGCATAGGCGCAGACGCGGGTTCGGTCTTCCTCATCGAGTTGGGTCGGTCGGCAAATGCGGGTGTGGAAGCGTGCATATTTAGAGAGCGGCGCCGCTACCACACCTTGCCCGATGTTTGCCTCCACCAGCACCAGCGGCTCGCCGTCGGCCGTAGCACGGTCGCCAATCGGCCCGACATAGAGCGCGGCATGCGACCAGGTCGACTGGGTGAGATATTTGATGACGCCGGAAATGTGGTTGTTACCTTCGACGAGCAGTACGTCGCCCGGTTGCAACGTTGCGCGCAAGGCGTCGGGATCGGACGGTGTGAAAGGCTCATAGCCCTGCACCGGCTTTTCCAGGTAGTGGGCTAGAAAGCGCCCGACCCCATCGGCAATCCAGCTCATGACTGGTCCTCGGCGCCAGTTCTTGGCGCTCAAGACGTTCCCCTATGCGCGCTGTCGTCCCCGCGCCACGTCTCTTTGTCGGCGAATTTCGTTGCAATTTGGTTCATTGGGCGCACTGGTTCCGGAACGCGCTGAAATTACGAATCGTTAGCCATAAGATTTGCCGTACGACACGTATCCGGGCATTCTGCCAGTTCGTTAGCAAGCTTTTGGATACTATGTGGAGGCTTAGCCGACGCTCTTTCCTCGCCGCGTCCGCGGCCGTCACCGCCGCGCCGGCGCTCATACGCGCCCAGACCGCGCCTGAGGTCGATGTGGCGATTATCGGCGCCGGTGCAGCGGGTATTGCCGCGGCCCGTCGCGTCGGCGCCGCCAACCGCCGCTACGTACTCCTAGAAGCGATGAGCCGCTTAGGTGGTCGCTGTGTAACGGACTCGACAATTTTCGGCGTGCCGTTCGACCTCGGCGCGCATTGGATTCACCGACCTGATGGAAATCCGCCTGGCGGTTCGACTTCAAATAACGGACTCGACATTTATGCGGCCCCGCGTGGTCAGACGGTGCGGATCGGTCCGCGTAATGCACGTGATGCGGAGCTCGAAGTCTATCTCGCCGCATTGGTGCGCTCGCGTCGCGCCATCGTTGATGCTGGCCGGAGTAGGACCGATGGTGCGGCGGTGCGGGCGCTACCTGGCGATCTTGGTGACTGGCGGGGGACTGCCGAGTTCGTGCTCGGACCATTCACCTGTAGCAAAGATCTCGCCTCGGTTTCGACTGTCGATCTTGCGCGCGTGCCCGAGCGTGACAACGACGCATTCTGCCGTCAGGGCTACGGCGCGCTAGTTGCGAAACTTGCAGCCGGCTTGCCGGTGCGCTTTTCGACACCTGTCACCCGAATTGAATGGGATCGGAATGGTGTGGACGTCGTGACTACCAAAGGCTCCTTGCGAGCGCGCGCCGCTATCGTCACGGTGTCGACCAATGTGCTTTCTTTTGGTAAGATCGAATTCAAGCCGGAATTGTCCAAACGTCAGCTCGATGCCGCTACGGCGTTGTCGCTCGGTAGTTACGATCACATCGCACTCGACATGCCAGGCAATCCGCTTCATCTCCAGCGTGACGATCTGGTGCTCGAGCGATCGTCGGGCCGGCGTACGGCGGCGCTGCTTGCCAATGTGTCGGGCAGCAGTTTGCACCTTGTCGAGGTTGCCGGAGATTTCGGCCGCGAGTTATCGGCGAAAGGCCAGGCGCCGATGATTGAATTCGCCCATGACTGGGTGGCATCGCTGTTCGGCGCCAGTGTCAAAAGCAAAATAAGGCGTAGCTATGCCACGCGCTGGAATGAGGAGCCTTTCATTCTTGGCGCGATGTCGGCGGCTGTCCCGGGCGGCGCCGATGCGCGCAAGATTCTGGCGGAACCGTTTGGTGGGCGTATCTGGTTGGCCGGCGAAGCCCTGCACGAAACGCAATGGGGCACCGTCAATGGCGCCTGGGAAATCGGCCAGCGTGCGGCGGAAGCAGCTCTGCGGCAGCTGGGCGCGCTGAAAGGACCGGAAGAAAACAGATCATTGCAGCGCTCACGACAGCGACGCAGCCGACATGGCCAGGATAATTGATGATGGTGCGCCCGAAAGCCCTGATCGCCTCGTCGAGTGGTAAGGACAGCGCCTGGGCCCTCCAAGAGACGCGCCGCGCGGTGACTTCGATATCGTGGGTGCCTTGACTACGGTGACCGACACATCGGCCGCGTCAGCATGCATGGTGTGCGAGAGCACTTGCTGCGCGCACAAATTGAAGCCGCCGGACTGCCAGCGATCGTCGTACACATTCCGTTTCCGTGCTCGAACGAGACTTATGAACAAAAGATGGCCGCCACGATGGACGATGCCAGAGCGTCCGGTGTGACGCACGTGATCTTCGGCGATCTATTCCTGGAAGATGTGCGAGCCTATCGCGAGCGGCAACTTTCCGGGACCGGCATAATGTCGGTTTTTCTGGTATGGGGCAGGCCGACTGCAGCGCTCGCGCATGAAATGATCGACGGCGGCGTGGAATCGCATCTTTCCACCGTCGATTTGAGGAAATTACCGGCTTCGTTCGCCGGCCGGCGCTTTGACGATGCGCTGCTCGATACATTGCCTGCCGGTACCGACCCGTGCGGGGAAAACGGCGAATTCCATTCCTTTGTATCGGCCGGTCCGATGCTGTCGCGCAAGATCGCGGTCAAAGTCGGCCAGACTATCGAGCGCGATGGATTCGCCTATGCAGATTTGTTGCCAGCTTAGGCGCGCAACACGCCGCCGGTGCGTTTAGTCACTTCGGCGACGATCTTCCCTGACAACGCTTCGATCTCGGCATCGGTCATCGTCCTTTCACGCGGCTGAATGGTGATCGCGATAGCGATCGACTTTTTGCCGGACTCGATGGCTTTTCCTTCATAGACGTCAAATACGATCACGTTGCTGATGAGTTTCTTGTCGACGTTCTGGGCCGCGCGCACGATGTCGGCAGCTTTCACCGAGCTGTCGACTACGAAAGCGAAATCTCGCTCGACCGGCTGGAACGGCGACAATTCAAGCAACAGCTTTGCGCGCGTGGGTCGTGCTTTCTGCTCTGGAATTTTCTCCAGGATTACCTCGAAAGCCGCTAGCGGCCCTTCGGCCTTCAGTCCAGCAATGGCGCGTGGATGCAATTCGCCGAAGTTGCCCAGAATATTTTGCGGGCCGATTTGGATGGTGCCGCTCCGGCCGGGATGAAACCAGGCTGGGCCGCCGGGCACGACTTGCAGGGCCTGCATCGGCGCGCCAGCCGCCGCCAGCAGGGCAAAGGCATCGGCCTTCGCATCGAAAACGTCGACCGGCTCTGTTTTGTTTGACCAATGGCGGACACCGCCGGAAGGCTTGGCGAGGGCGCGGCGTAGCCCGCTGGCGGAGGTGAGCTGGTCGTCCGGTTTATCGCCTTTGAAAATCTGCCCAACCTCGAACAGGCCGGTATCGGGAAAGCCCCGGTCGGCGTTGCGTTGCGCCGCCGTGACAAGGCCCGGAATGAGGCTGGGCCGCATGTCGGACAATTCAGCTGCAATCGGATTGGCAAGCGCAAGTTCCGCCTTGCCGCCCCCGAACAATTCGGCCTCTTCCTTCGATACGAACGACCAGGTGACGGCCTCGACGAGCCCGCGTGCGGCCAGCGCGCGCTTTGCCTTGCGGGTACGATTCTGGATCGTGGTGAGCACTGGCTTACGGGCATGCTCGTGCGTGAATCGGGTTGACGGCACACGGTCGACGCCGACGATGCGCACGATCTCCTCGACGATATCGGCGCGGCCATGAATATCGAGACGCCACGACGGCACCGTCACTTTCATACGCTCGCCTTGGCCAGCAACGAAGAAACCGAGTTTCTCCAGCACGCGGCGCATGTCGGCGAGCGGCAATTTCAAGCCCGCAAGCCGCGGCAATTCACTCGAGGGAAAGTCGATGACTTTTTCTTTCGGCGTCGGGTCGCCAGCCACTACGATGTTCGATGGTTCGCCGCCGCACAGGTCAAGCACCATTTGCGTCGCCAGTTCCAGGCCCGGCACCATGAAGTTAGGATCGACGCCCCGCTCAAAGCGATAGCGCGCATCAGAATTAATACCGAGCTTTCGTCCGGTTTGCGCTATGTTGAGTTCGTCCCACAGCGCCGATTCGATCAGCACGTCGGTGGTTGTCTCAGAGCAGCCACTTGCCTCGCCGCCTATGATGCCGGAAAGCGATTCGACGCCCTTTTCATCGGCGATCACGCAGATGGCTTCGTCAAGCGTGTAGGTCTTGCCGTCGAGGGCGAGTAGCGTCTCGCCGTTCTTCGCGCGACGCACCGTCAGATTGCCGTGAACCTTGGCGGCGTCGAATACATGCAACGGGCGGCCGCGATCGAAAGTGATGAAGTTCGTTATATCGACCAACGCATTGATGGGCCGCAGCGCAATCGCCATAAGCTGTTTTTGCAGCCAATCGGGCGAAGGGCCATTCTTTACACCGCGCACTAGCCGCAGGCCGAAGGCCGGGCACAGGGACGGTGTCTTGCCGAAGTTGAGCATGATCTTTACAGGGCAGGGGAACGCTCCCTCCACGGGCTTGGGGATTTTGTTTTTGTATGCGCCGATAGCGGTGGCGCCGAGATCGCGAGCGATGCCGGCAACGCCCGTGCAGTCCGGCCGGTTGGGCGTGAGATTGATTTCGATTACGGGATCGCTGACGCCCGTCCAGTCGACGTAGGGCTTGCCTACCGGCGCATCGGCGGGCAGTTCTATAATTCCCTCATGGTCATCGGAAATCATCAGCTCGGCCGCCGAGCACAGCATGCCGCGACTTTCGACGCCGCGGATGGTACCGACCGTAAGCGTGATGTTCTTGCCTGGAATGAAAGTACCGGGCGCCGAGAACACGCCCTTCATTCCCGCGCGTGCATTTGGCGCTCCACAGACCACCTGGATCGGCTTGCCATCGCCGATATCGACCATGCAAACGCGCAGCCGATCTGCATTAGGGTGCTTTTCGGCTGAGATCACTGACGCAATGACAAAGGGCTTGAGCAGGCCCGCTTTGTCCTCGACCTTCTCGACCTCAAGCCCGATCATGGTGAGCTTATCGACGATCTCGGACAGCGACGCGTCGGTATCGAGATGTTCCTTCAGCCAGGGGAGCGTGAACTTCATGGACTCAAGCCCCCGGCGAGAGTCGGGAAGTCGAGCGGGCGGAAGCCGTAATGCGCGAGCCAGCGTACGTCCGCTTCAAAGAATGCTCGCAAATCGTGCATGCCATATTTGAGCATGGCGATGCGGTCGATCCCCATGCCCCAGGCAAAGCCCTGGTACTCATCGGGATCGAGGCCACAATTCCGCAACACGTTCGGGTGCACCATGCCGCAGCCGAGGATTTCCAGCCAATCCTCACCCTCGCCGAAACGGATTTCGCTCGTGTCGCGCTTGCACTGGATGTCGACTTCGAGTGACGGCTCGGTGAAGGGGAAGAACGAGGGTCGGAAGCGCATCTTTACGCTGTCGACCTCGAAGAAGGCCTTGCAGGATTCCTCGAGAATCCATTTCAGGTGGCCGAGATGCGAGCCCTTGTCGATCACCAAGCCCTCGACCTGGTGAAACATCGGCGTGTGGGTCTGGTCGGAGTCGCTGCGATAGGTGCGCCCGGGACAGATCACACGGATCGGCGGCCTTTGGCTGAGCATAGCGCGCACCTGCACCGGCGACGTGTGCGTGCGCAGCAGCAGGCGTGAGCCGTCGCCCTTCGGCGGAAAATAGAACGTGTCGTGCATTTCCCGCGCTGGATGGCCTTCCGGGAAATTCAATTTGGTGAAGTTGTAATCGTCGGTCTCGATATCGGGTCCTTCGGCGATGGCGAAGCCCATGTCGGCGAAGATAGCTGTGAGCTCATCGGTTACCTGACTGATCGGATGCACACGACCGGTTTCGGTCGGCGCTTCGCGCACAGGCAGGGTGACGTCAACGGTTTCGGTATTGAGCCTTGCATCGAGTGCAGCATTGTTCAGCGCTTCGCGTCGCGCTTCAATTAGTTGCTGGTCGGTTGATTTGACAGGGTTAATCTGCGCTGCGAGTAGTGGCCGCCGGTCAGGAGCTTGTTTTCCAAGCTCTGACAAATATGAGGAAATGCGGCCGTTCTTACCGAACAACTTTACTCGCGTGTCTTCAAGCTCGGCAATGTTTTGAATTTGAGAGATGTAAGTTTGAACCGCAACATTGGCAGCCGAAGAAACCCAAGTTGTGAATGTGCTCGGGTCTTGGACAAGACTCTTAAATTCGGAATCCAAAGCGTCGAGCAGCTTTGGCAACTGTACTCCTTCAGACGGGAGCGTTGCTGAGATCTTGTCTTTTGACATGACGAAGCCTCGTCCGAAGTCCTTCAGCTATTCCGAAACAAATTCGTACTATCCTAACTGGGCACACGGGATTATCCCGCGCAACACAACCGAAAAAGCGCGACTCGTATTGCGGCTCAAGCCGGCAACGCCGCCTTGGCTTTTTCTACGATCGCCTGAAATGCCGCCGGCTCGCGGATAGCAAGGTCCGACAGAACCTTGCGGTCGACGGTCAACCCGGCCTTGGCCAGTCCAGCGATGAAACGGCTGTAGTTGAGCCCGAACGGGCGTACCGCGGCGTTCAGGCGCTGAATCCAAAGCGCCCGGAACGTGCGCTTGCGCCGCTTGCGATCGCGGAACGCATATTGGTTTGCCTTCTCCACCGCCTGCTTCGCGATGCGGATCGTATTCTTGCGGCGGCCGTAATAGCCCTTGGCGGCCTTCAGGACCTTCTTGTGCTTGGCGTGTGATGTGACACCACGTTTGACGCGGGCCATGGGTAATCTCCTTGCAGTCCGTGAAAATAAATAACGAAAGACAGCCGCGCTCAGGCGACGAAAAACCGGTTAGCCGTTCGGCAGCCAGTATTTCTTGATGTTGTCGCCGTCGGCCTTGAACAGCACGTTGGTGCCGCGATGCTCGCGGATCGTCTTGGTGGTCCGCTTGATCATACCGTGGCGTTTGCCGGTCTGTTGGTATTTCACCTTGCCGGTCGCGGTGATCTTGAAGCGCTTTTTAGCGCCCGATTTGGTCTTTAACTTGGGCATTTGGCTCTCCTCATCGGCACATTGCGGGCATGTCCGAATGGCCGGAATATGCTCGCTAGGCGGTTAGGCCTTAGCGCGGGTGCTCGGGATTGAGCGTTAATCACCGCCACGGCAGCCCTTACTGGCCGGGCGACGAATGCGCGGCGTTATGGCAGAGGCGACCATGCCATGCAACCACCAGCAGCGGGGTCGCTAAACGGTGCTAAAATGCTGAAGCGCTTCTGACGTAGCTTTAAATTGTCCTGCGGCGTTAGCGTGGTGCCAGCATCATGACCATCTGCCGGCCTTCGAACCGCGGTTCCGACT
>JBARNC010000018.1:0-15783 GCA_049802775.1 Pseudolabrys sp.
GCTCAGGACAGAGCATCGTACGGGGTCAAGCTAGCACACTGGAAGTTTGGACGTGAGTAGCGGACAAATCCACCATTGACGCTATTCCAAATTGCGCCTGTCATCGACCACCGGCGTTAATGCCACCTGTTTAGGAGCCCATGATGCTGCAACTCTATGGCAACCCCAGATCGCGCGCGACGCGCTGTCTCTGGATGCTCGAGGAGATGGGTCAGCCATATCAGCTAATAGAGAAGAGTACTCGCGCCGACGATCTCCAAAGCGCCGAATATCGACAACTGAATCCAAACGCTCGAATTCCGACACTCGTGGATGGCGATCTGGTGCTGTGGGAATCCATGGCGATTAACCCGATCTGGTGCTGTGGGAATCCATGGCGATTAACCTCTACCTCGCGCAAAAATATGAAGGGCCAATGCACTACGGCGGCGCGGAAGTTTTGGGTCTGGCTGCTCAATGGAGCTTCTGGGCGATGTTGGAAATGGAGGCCTTACTGCTCGATCTGTTGTGGCATCGCGCAGTGCTCCCCGAATTTGCCCGCGATGCTTCGTATGCAGAACGGGACGAGTTGTTGCTAAAAAAGTCGCTAGGCTTGCTCAATGACGCCTTAGCGGGGCGCGACTATTTGGTAGGCAATCGATTTACCGTCGCCGATCTCAACGTGGCGGGCATTCTCGTGTGGGGTAAGATGGGCCGACTGAATCTATCGGACCACGCGGCAGTAACACGGTGGTTTGACGCCTGCTTGGCACGGCCCGCCTACGGCCGAGTGCGTGATCGAGCAAGTCGTAAATAAAATAGTGGTATTCCGGGTCAGAGGCATGTCCGCTTTGGTGTCAAAAGCAGACATTTGCAGTGCAAAACGGCATGTCCGCTTTACCCCCCAAAAGACTAAAAGATAATACGCTCGGCTTTGAAGTTAAGCAGGCGACTCGCGAACTTGATAAGTGCTGATCGCGATTGGGGCGGAAATTCCCTTCACGCGTTCTTCACCAAGTGCCTCGAAGCGTTCGTGCGCCGCGAGTGCATCGGAGACCGCGCGCGATATCACGCAGCGGACGCCATGCGACCGAGCAGCTTCCTCCATCCGGGCCGCGATATTGATCGTATCGCCATAGATACCAATCGAGCGTTTGGTGTCGCCCTGCTCGCTCACCACGACGTCGCCGCCGTGAATACCGATGCGAAACTCGGGCGCAACGCTAAATGAGCGCACATAGGCATCGCGCTCCCGCGTGACCGCAGTGAACATCTCGTCGACGGCACGCAGGATGGCGTCGTCACGGACTGCCGCATCCCAATCCCAGATCGCTATCAGACCGTCGCCCTTATAGAGGTAGATGTCGCCTCCATGGTCAACGATCGGCCGCGCGACGTCGGAGAGGAACTTCCGGACCAGCGCACGCATCTGTAACCCACCGAGCCTCTCGCCCAGCGCGGTCGAGCCGTTGATATCGAGAAACAGTAAAACCTTCCGTTCTCCGACCGGCCGGTGATAGGTCCCGACGACGAGATGAAAGAGAGTGTCGGGACCTATAAAATGCACCACGCGCATCATCAGGATTCCAACAATCGAGAATAGCGTGAAGAACGTCAGGCCATAAGGCAGTCGGCGATAGACCACAGGTAGGTCGTCGAGACGATTCAGCAAAAGGTGCGAGATGTGAACGGCGACGAAATAGAGCACGATCACTACGAGGATATAGACCGGTATCGAGCGCAGTGGGTGCATTGCACGCAGCCAGTTGCCGCGTGCACTTTGAACGTAAAACTCCTCGAATAAGCCAACGCCCAGTCCGATCAGGACGGCGTTGGTTGTGCCGATTTCGACAGGACGGCCGACCGCTGCGGTCGTGACCGCTCCCAGCGCCGCAAAAATCGCCATCGCAATGGCCACGGAGATGAGCTTGCGGCGTGTGGTAAGTGAAAGCAGGGTCATAAGCAGACATTCCGCAACGTAATCGCGATGTCCGCCTTGCCCCCGAAAGCGGACATTCCGTGTCGCGAGCAGCATGTCCGCTTTGTGCCAATAGCGGACGTTGCCGGGCTTATGACCCCCACCGGCGCGTGCCAACAAGGATGCCGTGTTGAAGTCCCGGCACGTTGACATCGTAAATCCGAAAATCCGTCCAATGGAACGCCGCCTCGACCGCCTTGAGTGCTGTGGGCTCGTTCACTTCGGGAACCTCGGTCACATAAAGCACAGGCTGGGAGCCGTAGACCTGCTCGAAATCCCGAACGATTTCCAGGACGGGAGGTTTGGTTCTGTCGAGGTGCAGGCCGGTCACAGGATGGAGGGCATCTCCCCAAGGGGGGCTTAGGAAGACAACGACAAGATGATCCGCAGGGTGTCTCTTGATGCCTACCAGATCCTTGTAGCTACCCTGAACAAGCTCGATCGGAGCCTTGAGGTGCGCGATGTTGCGTTTCGTCAAATCAAAGACGGCCGGCTCGACCTCGAAACCGATGCCTTTCGCTGCCGGCAGGTGCCGTAGGATAGCTACCAGTCCATTGCACGAGCCGGCGAACGGATCGACGACGCCGATGGGCCGGTCGCTGGACGCCCTCGCGACCACTTCGGCGATATCTGCACCAATCTTATTGCCGAGAGCGTCTTTTACAGCTTCGCGGCATGTACGCGCGAGAATACGGACACCACGATCGTACCATTCTTTCGGCGTCATGCCATAAAGGTGAACGTGGTCTGGATCCCCAAAGCAGTCTCTCCCGTACTTCTCGACCTCCCACAATTCCATCAGCTGATTTCGTTTCTCAGGACTGAGAAGGAAGTCGCGATCGTACTTTCGATCCGAATGCGGCGAGCTGTGTGTCTCCATAAGGTACTCAAGTATGGATTTGCTCTTAGTTAGTGTCGTTCAATGCTAGCAGGGCATCTTTTACGCCGAAAGCGGATATTGATTGGTCACGGTCGTATGTCCGCTTTGTGCGCGAATCGCCTGCGATCATCGCCCTGGTTTGCCTCCACCCAGCGTTCGGTTGGAAGGTTAGGGGGCGAAATCGGTGCAGCCTGTCTACTTTTGATTTGACCGCTCAATGTCCGCTTTGCGTCATTAGCGGACATTCCGCTATTCACTCGATCACTTCGTCCGCGCGGGCGAGTAGTGTTGGCGGCCATTAGCAGTCGGTTCGGAAGATGACGGACCTCGGCGCATATTGGATCAAAACATGCCGATATCTGGCGGTGGCACCTGGCGCGGCACGTGTGCCTCGCTTAAAACTCGACTGAAAAATTTTTCCGGCAACTGGGAGCTAATCCAACCTAGCTAAAATTGACCGTTCCGGTGGGCGCATCCAAGAGACGGAGGTTCCGGCGCTCGCACGTCTGCTTCGAGCCAGAAGCTACACATGTCGGGCAACCAGATCGCGTCCGCGGGTTATGCACATCGGCGGAGTGTTTCAGAGCAATCTTTCAAGCGAATGCATTCCAGATCGGCACTCCGCACGTAATTCTTACGCTTCGCGATGGAACGAAATTAAGACCAATAGAAGTCATCAAAAAGTTTGTCCAGTGGTGGGACGCAGAGCCTGGACGGCTCGGTTGGCCCTAACGGGCTCGACTTGACTCAATTTATTTCAAAGGCAAGTTTAACTGTTCGGCGTCTCCTGCCGAACATACTTCCCCCAATGATAGCATTGGTTGAGGCGTAGAGCGATGTCGCCCAAAAGTAAGTTTCCCTTCCTGGCAGGCCTTTTTTTAATCTGCATGTGCGGATTGATGCTACAAATCATCGAGACGAGAGTCCTCTCGGTCATTTCTTATTATTATCTTGCCTTCTTTGCTATCGCCATGGCGATGTTCGGCATGACGGCGGGATCTCTCTTTGTCTACTTTCGGCAGACTCTCTTTGCCAGACACAGACTATTTGAGAATTTGGTCTGGATCTCCTCCGCCTTCGCAATATCGGTCGTCGTGTCGGCGGTTGTCGCGATCACGACGGTGCTCACCGGTTTCTCCCGAAAAACCGAGCTTCTCATGACGGCGGTGCAGTGGGGCAAACTGGTAATCATCCTGGCGACCCCGTACATCTTCGCCGGAATGGCGATCTCCCTAGCATTGACGCGCAGTCCGTGGCCGGTGCCGCTCGTCTACGGTGTCGATCTCGTCGGGGCGGCAACCGGCTGTCTCGTCGTTTTGGCCGTTTTGACGCTCATCGATTCTGTATCAGCGTGGTTTCTGGTCGGTGCTCTCGGAGCCTTGGCAGCAGTTTTTTTTTCGCAGGCGTGCCGCGTAGTCAATCGGGCGGAGGAGCCGCAGTTGGCAATCACGCGCGTCCGCGTTCTCACACGGCCATGGATGCTTGCCGTGGGGTTCGCCGTCCTCGCATTAGCAAACGTCGCAATCCAGCCATATGGCCTGAAGCTCTCAATGGTGAAGGAGCAGCTCGAGGATGCGGAGAGCGCCCCGATCATTCTCTGGAATTCGTTCTCGCGCATCGACGTTGGCCCAACTAAGCGATGGCCGTCTATGTGGGGACCGTCGCCGACGATGCCAACGACCGAATTTGAGGAACGCAATATGCAGATCGATGGATCTGCAGGGAGTCCGATGTATCGCTTCGACGGTGATTTATCGAAACTCGAATTCCTCAAATACGACATCACGAACCTGGCTTATTCAATTCGTCATGATGGACGAGCCGCAGTGATAGGTGTCGGCGGCGGCCGAGATCTGCTTTCGGCGAAGTATTTCGGATTCCGCGATGTCACCGGAGTTGAGCTCAATCCGATATTCGTCAACCTGCTAACCGACAGCTTGCGCGACTACAATCGCGTTGCAGACCTCCCAGGCGTACGGCTTTACGTCGATGAGGGACGAAGCTGGTTCGAGCGCTCTGACCAACATTTTGATTTGATCCAGATGAGCATGATCGATACTTGGGCAGCGACAGGAGCTGGCGCGTTCTCACTTTCCGAGAACGGCCTCTATACGGTTGAGGGATTCCGCGTCTTTTTCAGGCATCTCACGCCGACGGGTGTGTTTACCGTATCGCGCTGGTATTCACCCAGCAACGTTGGTGAGGCCGGACGCATGGTCAGTGTCATGGTCGCCGCTCTCCGCAGCGAGGGCATCAGCGATCCGCAAGCGCATCTCTATCTCGCAGTTACCGACAACCTTGCGACCCTGATTGTATCGCGGGCGCCCTTCAGCACAGCCGACCTCTCGACCTTGACCACAACGGTCGACTCACTTCGGTTCACGACTATCATGCACCCGGGGACGCCCCCTGCTTCCTCAGTCATGGCGGCAATCCTTGAGGCACGAACCCCCGAAACGCTGGCAAATCTATCGACCGCTTACCAACTCGATTTGACTCCTGCCCATGACGATCGGCCGTTCTTTTTTGAGCAGCTTCGGATAAGCGATCCGGCGGCCTTGCTGAGTGCCATGAGAGCGGACGAAGGCGTAATTCGCGGTAATTTTAAGGCCGTATCTACACTCGCTATTATCATCATCGTTTCGCTAGTACTGGTCTTCGCCACGATACTCATTCCGTCGCTGCCGTCGCTCCGCCACGTCGAACTGCCGATCGCTTTGCTCGGCTCGGCTTATTTCCTGCTTATCGGTCTCGGTTTCATGTTTGTGGAAATGGGGCTCATTCAGAGGATTTCTGTGTCTCTCGGCCATCCCATCTATGGCCTCGCTATCGGGCTGTTCGGCATTATCGTGTCGACCGGCTTCGGCAGTCTCCTCTCGTCGCGCGTGTCCTTGTTGACCGGGAGGCGATTGCTCGTGTGGGTCGGCCTACTTAGCATTTACATAGCCGTCCTGCCTTATTGGATCTCTGCTCTTATCAACGTCTTCGCGTCGGCGGCGCTACCCGTGCGCGCGATGGTAGCGCTTTTGGCCATTGTCCCATCCGGCTTGCTCATGGGGTTTGGATTTCCGACAGGGATGCAGATCGTCAACTACATCGACCAGCGTCCTACCCCATGGTTCTGGGCAATCAACGGAGTCGCAGGAGTACTTGCATCAGCGCTGGCAGTTACCATCAGTATCGAGTTCTCGATTAGCGCAACGTTGTGGTGTGGTGCAGTCTGCTATTTCCTTCTGGGCCCGATTGCAGTCATGCTCTCCAAAATTGGGGTCGAAGCGCAACAATTGAAGCCAAAGCTTGCTTAGCGCCCCGCGAGCTGGAAGCGAGAGCAAGATTGGGCCGTCCAATTTGTCGTCCACCTGGGGCTAGCTGTCCATGTTCTTCGAAGTCGATATCGGCGTGCCGCGGCTCGACGAGATACCGACGTCGTCCACCAAGGTGGGCTGAGGCAGACCCACAGAGTGATATTCGGCTCGAACCATCAGTTCTGGCATGCGGCGCCCAATTCACTTGGGTGATCTGGAAGGGCCGAGTCGGCTGGATGATGCCGTCTCGGTGAAATATGATCGGCTGGAATTGACCCGTCAGGTTCGGGGGACAAGATGACGCGTGGTCAGCACGTCGTTCTCATCGTCGCGGCCGTCGCGACAGCGGCGGTCAGCCCGGTGAGCGCACAAAGCGTTGCGCCTACGCTAGCCTGTGTTGCGCCACCGGGCTTCGCTCGCTTTGACACTCCGCTCAAGCGCGTCGCGACACGAATTTCTGCCCATCAACCTCTTTCGATCGTTGCTATAGGCTCGTCATCGACCTTTGGCTTGGGCGCAAGCTCGCCCGCGATGTCCTATCCGAGCCGGCTCGCGGTCGAACTCCGTGCACTGCTCCCCCGAACGTCGATCACCGTTATCAACCGCGGCGTCAACGGCGAGACCGCGCAGGAAATGCTGGCGCGGTTCGATCGCGACGTGTTCGCAGCACACCCTGACTTGGTGTTGTGGCAGGTCGGTAGCAATGCAGTGTTACTCGGCAGGCCGATTGCTCCGACCGGTTTGCTGATAGATGAAGGTGTGAGGCGGCTCAAGGTAGCGGGCTCCGACGTTATCCTGATCGATCCCGGTTTATACCCCGGTTCCGATATGGGTCCGCCCGCCCGTCTACGTCACGCCGCCACCTCCGAACAACGTTATTTTCCAAAATATTCACAACACCGTCGTGATAACCAGCACCAATACGGTCACGATCACCGAGCCAAGCGGCCGGACGAGAACCGTATCTCCTGCAATCACACCGCCGCCGGCGCCGGGAGCGCTGGCTGGCAGACCGCCAGTTCCGACCGCTGCCTTCGGGCCGGCTCTGCCGCCATCGGTTGCGGAGAAGGCCCGCACCGTTCCAACTTCAGCTCAGCAGGGATCAGGCGCACCGGGCCAACCGCCGCAACTCGGCCAGCCGGTGACAGGACGGCCGTTGCCTGGAACCAGAGGACAGCCTCTGCCGACGCCTGGCGCGCCCGGTGTTCAGCCCGGTCAACCGCCGCAACCCGGCCAGCCGGTGACAGGACGGCCGTTGCCTGGAACCAGAGGACAGCCTCTGCCGACGCCTGGCACGCCGGTCACCGGTACGCAGCCAGGCCAAGCGCAGACGCAACGGCCAAATCAAGCCCAGATCGAGCAGCAACCTAAGCAGCAGACCGAACAGCAGCGGCAGCAGCAAATGCAGCAGCAACAGCGGCAACAGCAAGTCGAGCAGCAGCGTCAGCAGCAACAGCGGCAACAGCAAGTCGAGCAGCAGCGTCAGCAGCAACAGCGGCAGGCCCCACCACAGCGGCCCGCGCAAAGACCGCCTTGCGGCGGCCAAGGGCAGGCTCCCTGCCCACGGTGATCCGCTGTCCCTACTGCTTAGTGCGTTTCCTTATAGTCTTGATTACGTCGAACAGTTTCGCCCGGCGGGGTACATCGACCACATCCTCAAGGGCGACCGGGGGAGCTGCCGATCCAACTACGCGCCGCCGGTGAGTGGGTGCGCGCATTAGTTCCGCATCAATTGTGTCTCGTTAATCAGCAGGAGACGGAAGAGGCTCATCTCGCGTCACATCGCTTGATCGGCTAATCAAACTCCGACATCATATCCTTTATCGCTTCCGGCCCGAATTGCGCGCCAGGGATATATTTTCTAATTGGCATAAGTTCCCCCGCGCCGACGAGGCGGCGCCATTGTGTCTCCTGGGCACCAACCATCTGAAAGGATGCTTAGGCGCCCAGCTGGGGATTGCCCCGATAAAACTAAAGCACCACCGCGCGGAACTCCTCGCGGAGTCCGCCCGATTAGCGCAGGAGAGAGCGCCAAATTCGCGAGATTCAGGCCCAAGGATTATTTGAATATTTTCAGGCCAGGCAGGAAATTGGATCCAAAATAACATTCAGCCGTTATGGCGTTGGTTGTTAAATCAATTCCAGAATTGCCAAAGACAGCAAAAGCTCTCTGGAGGACAAAGCTGCTGTCCCTCAGGATTATTGAACGATGTGTCTTGGAGACAGTCTTCTTGAAGTCACAGTGCTTATTGTCGTTGAGGAAAGCCTACTGGGGGACCCGGTGGTGTTATTGAAATTGCAGGCGAGTTGCCACATTAATATTTGCAGTAGCTGTAGCTTAGGAATTTGAATTTTCGTTTGGCGATTGCGGCAGAGAAGCGCTTTGAGCGTTCGATAAATCGCTTGAGCTCGGCTCTTTTTGTAGTTTTCGCTGACGTCGCGCCGCCTTGAGAAAGGCAAATTTAGCAGCGCATCCAGCAATTCCTCCATTGACTCCAAAAAACCATTCGAGCCTTGTTGGTCGCTGCAGCCAACCGAATGCAACCCGCAATGCATTTACCCATTTAATTTTTGTCCGATTGTCTTCGACACCAGCCGATGCCTCGACTAGCACTCTGAGCAGGTGTGATTTTCTTCTGATAGGTAATTTTAAGAGCTTTACAATTCGCCGTGCAGCTTTCTTCGAAATTCCCTTAGTTTGAAAATCGAGAAAGACCTCATAAACATCTTGCAGATATGCGTACATCCAATATCTTCGTTGGCCTGGGTTAATATTGTTGCGATGCCCAGTCGCCGAGTTTTTCAAGAGCTGGATTTTTTTTATAAGATATTTGTCGGTGATTTTTGTGCTCATTATCTGACTCTCCAGAATAATTTGTTGCAATAAATTAGCTTCGCGTTCGGTCGCGCTTTGGGTAAAATTTCGTGTTTTAGGCGCGAAGATCACCAACTTCTTTGACCCAAACCACTTTGGTCAATCTGTAAATAAGAGGTGCAACTAATAAGGAGCACCTCTATGAAAAATTCAAAGCACTCGTCATTAAACAATTACCGCAAAATAAAATCCCGCGGTTCAAATAAAAAAGCAAATGCTAAAGCCCGGGTAATTTCGACCATAAACGGAGAACGAAATAAACCTGCGCATCGAATCTGGGAAAAAGAGCCGACGGCAGAATTTCGGCAAGCCGAGCGGCTTAAGCGCGTTCGATTTTTGCGGAAATACGGAAAGAGAGATCCTGAATTAAATATAATTGCTGACTGTCTTGATCGTAATGTTCGGCTCATGCGAAATGGCATTGCAGGCTTCTCTATTTTATTGGGCGTTTAATTCGAGAAATACGGCCACCAGCATTTTATTTGCTGCGCTAGTCACGAGAGAAATTAGTGTTTCGGAAGTTGGAAATTCATCACCAAAACGGTATAAAAATAGCCAGTTCGCCCGAGCCGACGATGTCCAAAAAGTATTTTATCGAATCAATAATAGCTTGAGAGTCTCTTGGTTTGGCCATTAATTCGTTATTCAAACGTGGCTCAAACAACTCAACTCTGGGAGACGCGACACTTCCAGCTTCAAAAACTCCGCACTGTTTGGTGACATTGTCGCGCAAGATTTGAACGATTTTTCTAATTCTCAATCAATCCGAGAATTATTAATAGGCAAGGCCTTGGCCCTGCTGAGGCTGAGATGATAGTGGCTTCGCTGTCAGCCCTTCGATGTAATCGCTCCAACGCTGTAGCGCATCGCGCATCTCGTTCTCATACTTCGCTCTATTATAAATTCCGGCGACCCCAGCTCGGTGACCGCTAACGTGATTGAGGATCGCCTCGACAATATGCGGCAACACTCCAAGCTTATCTGCCATCCCCGTCGCGGCAGTCCTGCGGAGGTCATGAAGACGCCAAGGCTCCTTCAGCTTGATCTGTTGATCAAGCCACCCCTTCCGGTCGTGATATCCTAAGAACCCACCGAAGACTTTGGTATCATTGACGCCAAGCGCCGTGGCCGACGAACCCTTGATCACGGATGAACTCTTTGCGCCGTTAATGGCACGCTCAAGGATAGCCTTCGCCTGCTTAGATAAGGGGACTTCATGCTGCCGTTTGTTCTTCGTTCGGTCAGGCGGCAACACGATCAGCTCGCGCTCAAGATCAACTTCACTAAGGCGCAAGCTCCCAATCTCATCCCGCCGTTGGCCGGTGAGGATCAACAACCGAACAATGTTTCCAAAACGATCATCACGGAGGCCTCGCCAGACCTCGGCAAGCTCGGCATCGGTTAGAACCCGCTCCCTCGATCTGACTTCATCAGCCGTGCCGGTCCCGGCCACGGGAGAAACGTTAAGTAACCCCTCGCGGATGAGAAAATTAAAGAACGCAGAGAGGCTTGATCGAACTCGATTGCGAGTAACAGGCCCTTTGGCGGTTTCAATCTCAGCCAACAGCGCTGCGAGGGTCCGACGATTAATCTCACTTAGCTTCGCCCGATGCAGGGGCTTCGCGTTCACCCTCAGATGCCGCTCGACCTCAACGAAGGCCCGTGGCCTCATCGAAGCTTTCCTACGTTCTAAGTACCATTCGACCTCGGGGCCGAATGTCTCAGCTGCTTGCGTTTCATCGCCTTCGGGAAACGGATCAACGCCAACCGCAGCTTTGCCTAGCTTCTCTTTCGCCATCGCTCATGCTGTGTCAGGCGTTAGGTGCCCGTGGTTGCCAAGCTTCTTGATCCGTTGATTCTGACCCTTAAGCCTGTACCGCACGTAGTAAACAGCTGGCCCCAATTGTCGCCTGACGCCGAAGCCCTGCACCACGGTGTCCCAAAGCCACTCGCCACCCGGCTGCAACTTCTCCACTGCCGTCTTGGTGATCTTCCCCAACATCTCTTCCGCTCCGTTCGAAGGGCCGTGAAAAATTCCGCACAATTTTTGCGAGGGGTCACTGCGGCGCACTCGAGGCAAAGCTTTGCCCCTGGCCCCGCTTGCTCAGTCTAGCGGATCAATAAGCGTGTAGTAAGTGCTAGTAAGCAAACTCTAGGCGGTCTGTGGCGGGTCGTAGCGGGAGTTGTCGGAAAGGAAGCGAAGGATAATCAACGGCTTGGTTTAGATAGCGGCGATGCGGTCGATAGGAGAAAAAGCCGGTGTATCAGTTATCTCAACTGAGCTAACCACTACCGTGGGCGGGAGGTCGGCGCTACTTCCCCGCCGCCCTGCGCAGCACCGCGTTGATGCGGTCCTGCCAGCCGGGGCCGCCCTCCTGAAAGAAACCGAGCACGTCTCGGTCGATGCGCAGCGACACCATTTCCTTGGCGCTCGGCAGCGACGGTACCTTCGCCGCCGGTTGTTCGACCGGCTTGGTGGTCGCCGCCTTGAAAGCTTTTTCAGCCTCGGAGCGGGAGTCGGATGTTGGGCGTCGAGCCATGAGGCTCTTGTAGCACGTGGCCATACAAAAAGCCTGTCATTGCTTGCGCACCGCTCCTCAGCATGAGGCTCGAAACTTCACCGTTTGAACAGTCCCATGATCTCCGCTTTCGCTAGCGTATTGAAATGCAAATTGAAGCCGACGACCGCAGCGGAGGTGTCGACTTTCACGTCGAGCCTGTCGGCCTTCACCGCGAACACCGTGAACAGATAGCGGTGCGGGTGATCGCCCTCGGGTGGACACGGGCCTCCGTAGCCGGGCGCACCGAAATCCGTCCGCGTCTGTAGCGCGCCCGCCGGCAGCTTGCCGCCCGCGCTGCCCGCGCCCGGCGCAAGCTCTGTGATGTCCGCCGGAATGTTCACCACCAGCCAGTGCCAGAAGCCCGAGCCGGTCGGCGCATCGGGATCATAACAAGTGACGGCCAAGCTCTTTGTGCCGGCAGGCGCGCCTGACCATTTCAGATGCGGCGACTTGTTGCCACCGGCGCAACCAAAGCCGAAATCCGCGGACAGGATGAACTCCTTGGGCAAATAATCGCCGTCCTTGAAGCTGTTGCTTGTGACTGCAAACGCCATATACGGTCTCCCTCAGCTCTTCAACCGCGTAGAGCGTAGTCCGGTTCGGACAAACCGCAATGGACTTCTTCTCGACCAACTTATTCGATCTCGCCATCTATCTCTGCCTGTTCGTCGCCGTGGTCATGGGGTTCATGACCGGCTTGCTGCGCAGCCTGGCGACGATTTTCGGCTATGTGTTCGGGATGGGCGTGGCGGTGGCGGCGACGCCGAAACTGACCCCTATGCTCACCACATATTTGAAGATGCCGACGCCGCAGACCTGGATCGTATTCGTCGCGCTCTTTGTCGCGGCCGGCGCTGCAATCAGCGCCCTGCTGCGGCTCGCTGTGAGCGAAATGGTTGGCCCCGATGTCAGCATTGCGGACCGCATTGCCGGTGCGCTGCTGGGAGCCTTTCGCATTGTCCTTCTGGCTGTGCTGCTAGTCCTCGTCTTCGATCGCATCATTCCGCCGGGCCGCGAGCCCGGTTTCCTGAAGGGATCGCAATGGCGGTCGGTTCTCTCATCCTGGGGACAATATGGCTTGCAGTCACTGCCACCGGACGTCGAGGATTACATCGATCACCTGAAACGCCAGCGCAGAATCTGAATCGTCTGCATGCAAAAACCGGTTGTGGCCAGCGTCGCCCGAAGGCTACGCGCATTACATGCTCGCCGGCGCGATGCTGCTGGCACCCTAGGGCGCAAGCATGTTCATCAAGCACGAGATCGTGGACCGGATGTATATGGATGCCGGCACCACGAGGGGAAATTATTCCGCGCGTGCCATACTCAAATTGACGCCGCCGCAGGGCCGTGAAGCCTTCAAGGGGTGGTTTGGTCTGTATTTCGACTTCTGACCGCCGGCGCGACAAATATGCGCATCTCCAATGCAGGCTTGCAGCGGCGGTAACCTTTGCCGCCACCCTGCGATTGTGACTAGCGCAACCGACCCGGAACGCGTTACTTTATCAGAACATTCGCAGGGGTCGCCCGTGGTGGAAGTCACCTACGAGATCGTCGAGCACGATGGCGGTTGGGCCTACAAGGTCGACGGCGTGTTTTCGGAGCCTTTTCCGACCCACGCCGACGCACTGGCCGCCGCGCAGGCAGCCGCCGAGGAGCAGACGGTGCCCGGCTACACCGAGACCATCGAATTCGAAGACGAGAAGGGCCGCTGGCACACCGAGACCGCGCGCGGCTCCGACCGGCCACACACGCAAATCAAGGACAAGTATTGAGGCGCGGTTTAGGCGCTATCATTGGGGAGTAAACATGCTTCGGTTGGGAGTTCTCGCTCTAGCACTGCTCTTGGCGCCGGCTGCTCCGGCATTGGCAGCGCCGCTGATGCCATCGCAAGCGCCAACCATGGAAGATGTCGATCCAGGCATCGACCACACCGGGCGCGATCGTGATCTGCCGTCCGAATTTCGCAAGCAGTCGGTGTACTACCGGACCGAACAGCCACCGGGCACGATCATCGTCAACACCGCCGATCGCCACCTCTATCTGATCATGGGCAATGGCGTGGCGCTGCGTTACGGCGTCGGGGTGGGCCGCGACGGCTTCCAGTGGGGCGGCATCCAGAAGATTACGCTCAAGCGCGAATGGCCGGACTGGGTGCCGCCACCGGAGATGATTGCGCGCCAGCCTTATTTGCCGCGATGGATGGCCGGCGGCCCCGGCAATCCGCTCGGCGCGCGCGCGATGAACCTCGGCGGCACCGTTTATCGTATCCACGGTACCAATGCGCCGGAGACGATCGGACAGGCGGTTTCGTCCGGCTGCTTCCGGTTGGTCAACGACGATGTGATCGATCTCTATTCGCGCGTGCCGCTCGGCACCAAGGTCATGGTGCAGCATCAGTAGCGCTGCGCCGCCTCGTTCACTGCCACAAGCCGAATGACGCCCACTTGGCTTCGGGAATTTCCTCGCCGACGATGTAATTGAAAGCGACGATCTTCAGGTGGTCGGGCGTCGCGGTACAGCGATAGGACAGCGTGTACCACTTTTTTTTGCTGCGAAACGCGCCGCCGGTGACTTCGAGTGTGTCGCCATTTGTGCGCGGTTCCGCCATTGCGTTCGCCACCGCACGATCGGGACGAAATTCTTTCTTCTCATTGCGGATGCGCGTCATCGCGGTGTAATCGCAGAGCTGCTCCAGCCGTTCGGCAGGCGCCAACATTTCGAGATTGCGTTCGAACCGCCCGTCGGCGGCAGCGGCCGCCGCTGCCATAATCGTCGCTGCAACAACCGCCAGTCCGAACGCCCGCATGAAACCTCCTCCGTCTGTGTGACGCTCAGGCTCCGGCGTCATATAGGCAGTGCGCTAGCGAACAGGGCAAGACGCGCGTCCTGCTTGTCCCCGAGCAGACGAAGCGTGTCCCGCAAAGGCCTGGCGATATTAGGACACGGCCGCGGGGGTACACGCAACAGGCTTTTTGCCTTGGCAGACGCTAATCGATGATGTGGTAGCCGCCATCAATGTACAGCGTCTCGCCGGTAATGAGACGCGCTGCGTCGTGCGCAAGAAAAGCTGTGGCTGCGCCGACATCGTCGATACTGACCAGGCTACGCGCGGGCGCCTTCGCCTTCGCCTTGTCGAGCAATGCATCAAACTCGGGAATTCCCGATGCAGCTCGCGTCGCAAGCGGCCCGGGCGAAATCGCATGCACGCGAATGCCCTTCGGGCCGAGTTCCGCAGCGAGGTAGCGGACCGCACATTCAAGCGCGGCTTTGGCAACGCCCATGATGTTGTAGTTTTTAACGACCATCTGGCTGCCGTAGTAGGACATCGTGAAAAGAGTGCCCCCCTTGCGCATCAATGGTTCCGCCAAATGTGCCATGCGAATGAATGTCCAGCAGGATACATCCATCGTGGTTGCAAAGCCTTCTCGCGACACATCCACTACACGGCCCTGAAGTGCGTCCTTTGGCGAAAACGCAATCGAGTGAACGACAAAATCGAGTTTGCCCCACTCTTTGGCAATCCGCTCAAAGACGGCCTCCATCTGCCCTGGCGTATTGACATCAAGTGGCATGACAATCGGCGCTTCGATCTCGCGCGCCAGCGGTTCGACATATTTTTTAGCTTTCTCGTTGACGTAAGTTACGGCCACCTCAGCGCCGAGCGCCCGGAACGCCTTGGCGCAGCCCCAGGCGATCGAATTTTCGTTGGCAATCCCAACGATCAGACCTCTCTTGCCCTCGAGGAGCTTGGCTTTTACCGCAGGAAGCATTGCGACGTCCTTTTTGTTCTCAGATTGGAGATTATGGTGCAGGACTGGAGAAATAATTTTCGTTCCGCCAAGGCGGAAGATTTATTGTCCTAATCTTCCTCAATGCGGCTCTTCACTATTCGGTGCCGATTTTCGTTTCAATCAGTACTGAAGGGGCCGGCTGACACAGTGCCTCTTTGATCCGGAGGAAGGCTGCGCACTGCCATTTGCAGGCGGCACGCTTCGTCTTCCATACCAATCCAACGCAACTTGCGAATCAGTTTCGCCCAGTCCTGCGGCTGTCCTTTCACAGATACGCTTTGCATCTCCTGTGCCTGTTCCATTGCGCCCTCCTGTCTCCCAAGGTGACTTCTTTTTATGTGACGGCACTCACGTGCTTGCGGTCGGCCACCCATTACCCAATGACTGCGCGATCTTTTGGGTAATCTGTTG
>JBARNC010000019.1:0-14527 GCA_049802775.1 Pseudolabrys sp.
CTTCTATTCCCAGCTTGCGCGGCGCTGGCGCGATTAGACGGGTCCGCCGAGCACGGGAGAAGTAACATGAAGAAATTTCTAACCACCTCGGCAACTGTCGTGACAATTGCCGCTGGATTATTGCTTGCGGTTTCGGGACCGACCTTTGCCGCCAAACGGACACTTCAAAAGTCGGACACGAAGAGCGCCGTGAAATCGCAGTCTCGCGCGGTCAAGTTCCCGTATCCGTATAGCCGCGACGACCCGTATGCCCCCGGGGTAAATTGGCCCAAAGGTGCGTGAGCAACCGGGCAGCGCATGGAGCACGGTGAATGATGCGGGTCGCTTGATCCGAGAAGTTGCGGACAGGGAAGCCATACTAAACAAGGGCATCAATTAAAGTGGGATCATCACCCAGAGCGCGGGAACTGTTAACCCGTCTCGATAACGGCCACACTTGCAAATAGTCACTAGGCGTTGGCTTAAGCAATTCGGCCCCCCGCTAGTTGTGAGCAGGCGATGGCGGATTTCAAGGCACGGTGGCTGCTTTGAACCATGTCCGCTTTACCCCCGAAAGCGGACATGTGCGGTGCAACTCGGTATGTCTGCTTTGCCAATAGCGGACATTCCGCCATTCATTCGATCCGCCTCATCGGCCCTGGCGAGCAGCGACGGGGGCACCTCGATGCCTAGGGACTTCGATGGAAAAATCGCGCTGCCGTAATGAATGGGCCCGACTAGAGTCTGATCAGGTCAAATTCAGCCATAGACACTTCTAATTGATTAACATGTTCGCGTATCGTCTCTATGTGCCGCTTTATAACGTCGCCGATCGATACCATGCCGGCGAGGCGGTCCTTGTCGAGCACCGGCATATGGCGGAACCTGCCTTTCGTCATGCGGTCCATAACGCTGCTGATCGAATCGTTCAGGTCGCAGGTGGAAACATTACGCGTCATCACCTGCGCGACCGGCAGCTGCAGAGCGGTACTTCCACTTTCCGCCATCGCGCGTACGATGTCGCGCTCCGACAGAATGCCGGCGAGGCGCCCGTCGACGCCACGGACCACCAGTGCGCCGATACGACGCCTGGTGAGCAGTTTGGCCGCGGCGGCAAGATTGTCAGTAAAATCGATGCTCACGACCTCGTCGCCCTTTGCTGCAAGAATGCTCTTCAAGCTCATGCTAGGCTCCCTTAAGGACGACTTCACACCGACTTTATGGTCGGGGGCGAGGTATGTCTATCGAGGCAAAAAATGTCGTTGTTGGGTCGTTTTTTTGTGATGCACAGCACAGCGGAGCGAGACGAACGCAATTAGCGTGAGGTCAATTCAAGAGCAGCAGGCTCTGACGAAAAACCCAAAAGGAGACTCCCATGCGTATCCTGTTCGGCATTGCGATCGTAGCCCTCGTCGCAATCACCGCCTGGTCAGTCGAACCGACCGTCGGCAAAACCCCCTCCACCGGTTCCCTCGATCCCCTCGGAATGATGGTCAATACGACCAATCTACCGCAAGCTCACTACGACGATTACAGCACTATTTTCTAACAGATCGTGCGGTCAGATCATCGATCTTCGGGTTAGCAAGCCCTGGTCGCTTCCCTCCCCTGGCGACCAGGGCGCCGTTTATTATCGGCGACATTCATCGAAGCGGGTTACACCCACTATGACCGTGAAGCTTCAGTGTACCGATTTGTCCGGCCGAAACGGATCGAACGGATAGCCGGCGTATATGAGGCTGGCGTCGCCGCTGTAGCCTAACTGTTCTTCCACCTTCTCGACCGTTTTGCCAATCACGCTAAGAGACTCGCCGGCTTGGAGCTGGTGCTTGACCTCGATAAGGGATCGGTTGGCGGCATCGAGTCGTCGCGCAAGGATCCCCGCCACGTAAAGGGCGACGGTTGGATCACCAGTAAGCATCGCCTGCGCGTCGGCGACATAGAACTCAGATTGCTCCAGGGTCCTCACGTCCGCGGTATGAGGTTGATCTAACAGGATGGCCTGCTCGCCGAACACCGAGCCTGGTGCCGATACGTTGGCGATCTTCTCTCCATCCTTGATGACCTCGACGGCGCCGCTCCTGAGGAAAAACAGCCTGCCCGTCTTGGAACCGGCAGTCAGTACAACTTGGCGGGCTGGATGCTTTACCACGGGCAAACCTGCAAGCCTCCTCTCGAAGGCCGCAGCGTCTGGAATGAGTGAAGGCATAGTCACCTCCTTCTTTTGGGACTTGAAATTTGATGCCGAAATTGCAAGATCGAGTCGGACCCAAGTCCAATTACGCCGCACGGCGTACCAGTCCAAATCTTGGTCAACTAACCGCGAAAAAGCGACTTAAAAAGCGTGACTACTAGGGAGGGTTATCATGCATCATTTGGCCACGGCGTTATGTACCGGTATTGTGGCCACCGTAGTTATTGGTGGTACCGCACTCACGCCTACCCCTGCTGAGGCCGCGAAGACGCCGAGCCCTGAGGCGGTTGCCCTAAAAGAGGCGACCGCTGCATGTAAGGCTGAGGCCAAAGAAAAACAGATCAGGTGGCCCGCAAGCCGCAAATTCGTGAGCAATTGCGTCGCAAAGACTGTCAAACTCACGCCGGCCCAACTTCAGGAGATTGCCGTAAAACAGGCGATCGTCGCATGCAAGGCGGAGGCGAAAGGCAAGAAGATCCGGTGGCCCACGAGCCGGAAATTCGTTAGCAATTGCCTCTCAAACGCTCTCAAGGATTATCATCTTGACGTCGACCTGTTGCGCAGAGAACTCAATATGGCTGGTCTGCGAACGTACACACCCGAGGAAACCGGTTGTATGCAGAACGTCTATTGCGAGGAACCGTGAAGCCGCCGTTTAGAGCGCTTGCCGTTTCTGCAACGACCGCTGTCCTTGTTGGCGGCAGTGCATTCGCATAGGCACCTCATTCGGTTTTTGCGCCGTCGCCCTTCGTTGATAGAGGAGCTGAAAAGTCACGGATCGCGAAAGAAGAAGGTCGCAAAAATGGTCTAGCTGTAAAAAGCAGGCTCGGGCACAAAAAATTAAATTGCGACGCTGGAATATATTCATGAATGATTGCATGGCAAAATGAACAACAATCTTTTCAATCACAAGCCCCCGTCTTTACTATCGCACACAGGCAGAATGTCCGCTTTGGGTCATTAGCGGACATTTTGCGGTGCGGAAGCGATGTCCGCTTTACCCCCAAAAGCGGACATAGGTCGATAATCGCTCAAAGTCCGCACAAAATAATGTGGTGCCCTTGCGCTACATCAAAGCCAGCGCAGCGAATTTCGCCTACGCATATCGGCCCGAGCGCCGGCAACGTGGAGGTAGACTATGAAAAATACGGATTTCACTGAACAATGGACCGCCATGCAGAAGATGACTTCCGCAATTTCGGCCCCGCTTCGAGAAAATGCTCGCCGTTTTTGGGAAAATCAGGACAAGTTTCTGGACAGCATGCAGACTCTTGCGAATGGCTGGTGCGGCGCGTGTCGCACCGGAACTCACGTAGCGCGCGAAGCCGCAGAGCGTATGTGCGAAACCCAGACATTCGTCGATCAGTTCCGGGCGTATCAGAATTGGGCCGGCGGAGCATTTGAGCGGATGATGGCGGACGGACTTGCCTGCCAGCAACAAATGATGGCGGTAACCGGCGCGCTCGCGTCGCCGCCATTAGCGCCTTCGACAAGCGAGAAGGAGATCGAGCCCGCCCGGTCTGAGGCGAAGGCGCCGGCCGGCTCCAAAACTGCGTGATTGGTAACCTGAAGGCAAGCCATTCCCGTGTCCGCGTTGCGACATTTGATCGCGACTGGTCACGCGCAATGTCCGCTTTACCCCGAAAGCGGACATTCGAATGACAGGGCTCTCATCAATCTGACAGGTTAAGACAGAGCGCCAATACGAGTTAGCGCGGCTTGGGCTGCAGCGCTGTGGGAGTTTTGTGGATTCGTTGCCTCGGCAGTGTCGTGGGAGGCTCGTGGATTCGCCTCTCAGATAGCCCAGGAGGCTCGTGGATTCGTTCAGGAAGAATTGAAATGATCAACGCGATAGCGGTCAACGCCAGTAGTGCCGTAATGGTCCATATCAGCGGTCCTCCAAGACCGCTGTCGCCTCGGTCATGATGATTGGCGTTCATTGGACGTCCCCATGACGGGCACCTCTGTCATGAAGCCCATGTTACCGACCTTCATAGCCCCGCCTCAAGCAGTACCGCCTTGCTATTAGGTTGTGCTTGTTGCGCCGACTGACGTCCACCGCCGAGACCTAATCGACATGGCCACACGCCGTTATGCTGAAACGCAAGATCTAATCGACGCCAGCGCGTCCGGTGATAGAATCCCAGCCCAGCCAGCTCCGCAACCTGAACTGAAACGAATAGGGCGTGTACTCAAAAATTTCCCTCGCGGGACGATGGATGAGGTGAGATCGTATGTCCGCTTGGACCTGCCGTTTGTCTAACGGCAAGGCCGCCCCAAAGATTGTTCCGCCTCGTCTTCGAATCCCATGATGGAAGGGCCCTGGTGCCGATTCCGAAGAGAAGCACGAGCCCGTGAGCGACATCGACACTATCGTGATGGATAGTCTGAAAGCGCTTGACCCCAACCGGCCGATGAGAGAAGCGGACATGCACAATTCGGCGGGAAATAAGGCCGGACTCTGTGGTGTTACCTTATGCGACAATAAAACTCGGAGTTTTCCTCTTTTCCTGAGCACTGGAGCATCGGATGCGCCGATCGATTGGTCTTGCTCTCACGCTTTGCATCGCGGCTGGCATCGCTGCGCACGCACAGAGCCATGGTCACGGCGATGCTCCATCTGACGCTGCCGTTTTCGCTGACGCAACGTTCACGTCGCAAATGATGCAAGCCATGGATCGTATGGACGCCGGCATGATGGCCGCCAAGCCCACAGGCGACCCGGATCGCGATTTCGCGGCAATGATGATTCCTCATCATCAAGGCGCGGTCGACATGGCGAAGATACAATTAATTTACGGCCGCGATCCTGTTTTGCGGCGTCTCGCTCAGGCAATCATTGTCGAACAGCAGCAAGAGATCGAGCTAATGCAGCAATTTCTGCAGGAGCCGCCTGCTTCCCGACCATGAAAACCGTTTTTCCGGACATCATTACCAATACCACTCAGTCTAAGGAGCCGAAACGATGAATCTTCGCCTCGTGTCCGCGTTGTTGCTCTCCAGTGTCATTCCCGCGTTTGCCGGACAAGCTCCGGGAGCCGCAAGCTCGCCAGACATCACGGTAAGTCACCGAGACCGTTTCTATACGTCCGACCAGTTCTCCAACACGGTGTCAGTTATCGATCCGGTAGAGAACACGCTGCTCGGCGTTCTTCGTCTTGGCGATCCGACGCCAGGAAATCTCAGCCCACTTTATAAAGGGCAACTGCTGGTGCACGGCATGGGCTTTTCGCCCGACCATCGCACGCTCGCGGTGATCTCTATCGGCTCCAATTCCGTGACATTCATCGACACGGAAACAAACGCGATCAAGCATGTCGCCTATGTCGGCCGCTCACCGCATGAAGCATTCTTTACGCAGGACGGCAAAGAGGTCTGGGTCAGCATCCGCGGCGAGAATTATATTGCCGTCCTCGATGGCAAGACCTTCGAGGAAAAGACTCGCATCACGGTGCCGAATGGCCCCGGCATGACAATCTTTTCGCCCGACGGCGAATATGGATATGTCTGTTCAAGCTTCAGTCCGGAAACGGTCATCATCGCCACTGCCGAGCATAAGGTCGTTGGGCATGTGAAGCAGGAAAGCCCGTTCTGCCCCGATATCGCTGCGACGCCCGATAGCAAGCAAGTCTGGCTGACGCTCAAAGATGTCGGCAAGGCGATGGTGTTCAACGCGCGTCCGCCGTTTGACGTTATCAAAGTGTTAGACACAGGGCCCATCACCAATCACGTCAACTTCGCTCTGAACGCGCGTGGTCAATTTGCGTACATTACGATCGGCGGATTGAACGCGGTGAAGGTGTTCAAGACCGACACCTTCGAGCAGGTCGCCATGATTCCGACGGGCGCTCTACCGCATGGCCTGTGGCCGTCGGGCGACGGTACGCGCATGTATGTTGGCCTTGAAAACGCGGATGCAGCCGCGGCCATCGATACGCTCGAAAACAAGGTCGTCGCGATGATCTCACTTGGGCAAGCGCCGCAAGGCGTTGCCTATGTACCGAACGCCGTGCAGGGCGATGGAATGCAAAATCTGCAGCCACTCGGCGCCGCTGCAAAATCGGTTCAGCTCACACTCGCCGGTCAGGACGCAAAGCCGGTGACGCAGGTCACGTTATTCGACCAAGGCATTGTGCAGATCCTGCAGGCCGCCGTTACCGGACTGCCGCCGAAGCAGCCTTATGTGCTGGCGCTCTCGGACGACCCAAAAGGCACCGGCCACCTCGAAGCTCTTGCCGGGTTCATGAGCAATCCGGCCGGCGCTGCGATCGTTAACACGGTTGGCCCCATACGCCAGATCACGCAGGGCGACGGCACTACACCCAAACGCTATCTCGTCATCGCGCGCGGAACGCCGGCACAGATTGGTGAGCCGGTGCAGGTGCAGGTGCAGCCGTAAATCGAGAACTGACGAACTACCAGTTCGCAATCAATCCCAAGACCGCCAAGGCGCTCCGCCTCCGCTGGTGCGGTCGTATTGTCCGCTTTGTGCCACATGCAGGCATTCGCGAAATGATCTGCCCGGAAAAAGAAAGATTGCCTCGCGAACGGATCGCACCACTTAACCCGATCGTGCTTATGGGTCGCGCACAACGGCGGACCGTCTCGCGCGGCCCCTTTTAATATTGTTCGGTGAGTAGGCTACAAGTCACCGCGCTTAATAGTAGCCGTAGTCACCGCAGGCCCAGGCCCAGCGCGGTCCCCTCGGCGTCGAGACCCACTGCCAGCAACTGTCGTAACCGCCGCCCCACCACGGACCGCCACCGACGAAGAGGACCCGGCCATGGCGGTGCACGAACCTGCCGTGGCGGAACGCACCGTGGCGGAACGCGCCGTGGTTCCAGTTTGCGCCATTCCAACGAGCGCCGTTCCAGCCGCCAACGCGGGCTGTGCCGACAGCAGCACGGCTGCTCAAGGCGGGGCCAGCCATGCGGGCGCCGGACCAGCCACCACTCATATGGCCAGCTGCGCTCATGTGGCCACCACCCATGTGACCGCCGCCCCAACCACCGCCCGTGTGGCCGCCACCACCATGACCCCCACCGCCGTGGGCCGCGATAGCAAATGAGGGCAGTAACGTTATTGCCAAGGCGATTAGAAACCTACGCATGCAACCCTCCGTTATGTTATCTGAATCAAACACACCGCCGCCGCGCCGATCCTGTGCAAGTCACAGAGCCGGTGTGCGCGGAACCGAAGCTGTGCGTGCTTCCATGCCGAGGAATTTTTCAGCCCGGGTCAAAATATTCAATTTACGAATAACTTAGTTTCTGACAGATAATTTAGTTTCGTAATTTAATTTTTTTGAAATTTTTTCTACTCACGCGTTTGTCGACGGGCTTGTTCCTTCTTGCGACGCTGAAACCAGGTTCGCTGGAAATAAGAGCCGAATTCTTAAACCGGGAAGGTTGTCGAACATTTCGATGCGCGCCCCATGGAGGCGAGCAACCGCTGCGACAAGACTGAGTCCGAGGCCATTTCCGACGGAATTCCGACTCCGTTCAAGTCGATAAAAGCGCTTGAACACATTTGGGTATTCGACAGCCGGAATTCCTGACCCATCATCGGCAACAGAAACTGTGGCTCCGCCATGACTGCTCTCTGCAACCTCAACGATTACTTGTCCGGCTGCGCGGCCATGTTTGATCGCATTGTCTACAAGATTAGCAACTGCATCAAAAATGAGATCTCTATCACCCGTAACAAACACCCGCTCACCTCCGACGAGGCGGAGGTGTACACCTTTTTCTTCGGCAGCGGCATCGTATAAATCCACGATTTCACTCATAATCTCAGCTATGTCCACGGTCCGGAACGCCGTTTTTTGAGCCTTCGCTTCAATCTGAGAAATCCGCGTAATCGACGCGAATATTCGTAGGACAGCGTCGAGATTAGCGAGGGAGCCGCCGATCAGTGTCTGGTCATCCTCGGGATCACGTGGGCGATGGTAGGCCTTTTCCAGTCGTCCGCGCATGCGCGCCAAAGGAGTTCGTAAATCATGCGCCACGTTGTCCGTCACTTGCTTTACTTCCTGCATCAGCGTTTCGATGCGATCGAGCATTGAATTGAGGTTCTCTGCAACGCGATCCCATTCATCATCTGTCCCGCGGAGCGGGATACGCTCGTCGAGGCCACTCTGCATGATCGCGCGACTGGTTGCATTGATCGCTTCGATTCTTCCCATCGTGCGACGTGTGACCGAAACGCTAGCCACTGCGGCAAGAACAAATATCAGCACAATACCCGATACAAAGGCTGCTTTGATTTTTCCTGCAAACAAATCAAGATCCTCGATGTCCTTCCCGACCAGTAAATGATCACCGCCGGCAAGTGTTTCAACCATTGCACGCACCATCGGTGGGTTAGCTGCGTCCGGTTTCCACTCCTGCACGCGAAAATTTTGCCATTCTTCGGAGTTCATCAAGGCGGCCGGCCATGCTTTCAAATTACCGGCGATAAAGGAAAATGAAGGGTCGGTAAGCAAATAGAGGCTGTCCTGAAAACGTTCGTCGGAGATTCGTTGCTGAATGATCGCAATCAAGCCGCCACGGCCCGCGCGGTCGTAGGCTCTTTGCAAGCTCACCCGCTCCGCCCTGATGGCATTATCTGATCGGCTGCGCACGTACGAAGCAGTCGACAAATAAACATAACTGAAAAGTGTAAGCACGATTGTGCCAAAAAACCCGATAGCTATCAGCGCCAATCGGAACGTTGATGAGCGTAAGGTCTCAGCTAGGTGCACGGAGGCAATACCCGACACCACGAACTGTATGGATGAGTGGATAAGCTTGCTGACCATCGACCTTGCGGCGGACACGCCCAACATAGACATCAATGATGTTAGTCGTGGGATCGAAATGAAGGTCCCAAACGTGCTGCAACAGCATCGCTCGCGAGACGACCCGACCCTCATTGCGAATCAGATACTCAAGTAACTGGAATTCCCGGGGAAGCAGGCTGATGTCCCGGCCCCGCCGGCTGGCGCTTCGTGACACGAGATCCAATTCAAGATCCCCGACACGCAACACCGTTTCCTTGATAACGGTGTTGCTGCGCCGAGCAAGAGCCTCAACGCGCGCTAGCAATTCCACGAAAGAGAACGGCTTGGTAAGGTAGTCGTCACCACCGGCACGTAGCCCACGAACACGATCGTCAATCTCACCGAGAGCGCTGATGATCAAAACCGGGGTAACGATCCCCTGCTCTCGCAAGCTCCGCATGACCGCAATTCCGTCGGTGTCCGGAAGCATGCGATCAATTGTTATCACGGCATAATGAGCGGAAAGCCCAAGGCTCAACGCATCGCTGCCATTGGCGGCCAAGTTCACCTGATAACCGTTCGCTGTAAGCGACTCAAGGAGTTGGCCAGCGGTTTCCTGGTCGTCTTCAACAACGAGAATGTGGCGGTGCGCTGCTGTCATTAAAACTTGCATCTCCCGACGAACGACCAAGGGCATCCAAATAATACTTCCCACAACTCGCAGATATCAATGCTGACTTATGTGTCACAAACTAACTCATTACTAATTTGAAAGTTGCCTGTTTGCGAGAGCCTAATCGGGTTTGGCGCGTCGCGAATGGATGTCGAGACAAGTGAGCATCGTCGCCGTTACCTCTCTCGCGCTCGAGGCCTCAATCGCGCGTGGCCCCGGGGTGTTCGTACTCTGCAGTCAAGGTTTGGCACTTAGTGCCGCTCTGGGCGCGGCGATCGCACACGGCGCTTCGGGCATCATTAGTTTTGGAATAGCTGGCGGGCTGGCACCCGAACTCGCTTCAGGTGATTGGGTCGTAGCGTCCGGTGTGAAGCACGGTGAAGACGTTATTGCGACCGATCGTCCGTGGGCACAACGACTACTTGAGAGACTTCCAGACGCCATTCACGCGGAGGTCGTTGGTGCAGACGTCCTGATACCAAGCGCATTAGAAAAGTTTCAGCTTTATACGGAGACGGGGGCAGCTGCCGTCGATATGGAATCGGGTACTACGGCAACGATCGCCATCGAGCATCGCATTCCGTTTGCTGCTTGCCGTGTCATCATCGATGCGGCTCACAGAAGGCTTCCACCCGCTGCCACAATGGGATTGCGTCCCGACGGCACAACCGATGTCCTCGCGATATTCCGCTCGGTCTGGCAAAACCCGAGTCAACTTCCCGATCTCACGCGCACGGCATTTGATGCCTGCATCGCTCGGCGGGCTTTACGATTAGGACGCGAGCAGTTGGGCGTGGGACTCGGTTTTCCCTATGGCAACAGTAACGATCTGGAAACGGCCGCCCTTGGACTGGGATACGTCACTGAAGTGCTCACCGCTAAATGAAATTCAACTGGAAGAAAAACCAAAATGCCGTAGCCGCGCTACGAGGGAGCGTTGAGGTTATTTTACGTGATGAGTTGATGCATTGCCCGCGTTGGACGTGTTCTTTTGAATGTGAGCGAAAGGATCATCGCTACTACGAGATTGTCGAAGATACGATCCTGCAAGGATTTGATTACCGGTATTTCGCCATCAAGGACACAAATGGGAGTGTTCGCGCCATCCAGCCATTCTTTATTCTCGATCAAGATCTCCTTGTCAGCGCCAGTACCAAATTAGGGGGTCTGATTGATTGTCTCCGTAGGATATGGCCGCGATTCATGCGAATGCGCACACTCATGGTGGGGTGCGCCGCAGGCGAAGGTCACCTCGACAGCGCCGATGTTACGCCGTACTACCAATCGCAGCTTCTAGCGTCAGCTATCCTAACATATGCACGCAAGTTGAAGGTGTCGCTCATCGTACTCAAGGAGTTTCCGGCAAAGTACCGTGATCCACTACAATGTTTTTTGCAATGCGGATTCACTCGCGTGCCCAGCCTGCCGATGACTAAACTTAACATCGACTACGCGAATTTTGACGACTACATGAACAAGGCACTCAATAGCGCAACGCGCACCAAGTTGCGCAAGAAGTTCCGGGCTGCGGCGAAGGCCCTGCCGATCGAGATGAGCATTGTGCACGATGTCACGCCCATCGTCAGCGACATTTACCCGCTCTACCTGCAGGTTTACGAGCGATCGAAGCTTCATTTCGAAAAACTGACGAAGGAGTACTTCTGCAGGCTTGGGTGCGTTATGCCCGAAAAGGTTCGGTTCTTCATCTGGCGGCAGAACGAAAAAGTCGTCGCTTTCACCGTTTGCATGATAGAGGGTGACGCTATTTATGCCGAATACATTGGCCTCGACTATTCGGTCGCGCTCGACCTCCACCTTTATCACTATGCAGTTCGCGACATGATTACGTGGTCGATTGCAAATGGCTACAAGTGGTTTCGGAGCAGCAGCCTTAATTACGATCCAAAATTGCACCTGCGGCATCTGCTGGACCCGGTCGATCTATATGTGCGGCATATATCGGGAGTAATAAACATGCCATTGAAGTGGCTGCTACCGCTGATCGAGCCGACACGTTACGACAGGACGCTTCGAAGATTTTCTAATTACAACGAGCTTTGGGATAAACAGTGTCAGACGGTGTAATTGCACGCACCGTTTTAACTGCATCATTTTTCGATGCCGATGCATGTTCGCTTTACACCCAATAACGGATGTCGCTTGAGTGAGCCGACACGTCAGCTAAGTGCCATAAGAACCGCGATCAGCTTCTGCACTAACAAGCCGCCGATCCGGGCCTTCTCGCTGATGGCTTTAACAGCGCTTAACGGATCGAGGCCATCTGCACGGACGCGAGCCTGCTCAAGTTTCTACTCGTAACGCAGGGCAATCATGGGATCGAGGCGAGATGCGCGGTAGGCCGGATAAAAACCGAATGCTAATGCCGAGAAGCCGCAAGCCAATACAATGGCCCAAGGACTAATCAGAACCGGCCACTGTGCCTGCCATGCGATTGATACGGCGCAAGGGTGCACAGATATACACAGATTATCTGGCTTTATTGAGGTCTTGTGCACTGGCGTGCCCGGCCAAACACGGCCTTACAACCTCGGCAAGGCGGTAAGCGTCGCCGAGATTGCTGCTGCCCGGCGCCTTCCAGCCTACCGAACTGGTAGCCTTGGCGAGCTAAAGTCCCGTTTCTGCCGACCAGATCGCACTGCACCGGCGGTGATGGCGTGCGTGCGCTTTTATGATATTGCGGGCGTCTCAAAATTTACGCCAAGAAAGGACATCCGATGGCGGCATCCGCAAAAATCGCTCTCGTCACTGGAGCCGGAACCGGCGTGGGCCGCGCGGTGGCCATTGCGCTCGCTAAAGCCGGCTACAATCTGGTGCTTGCCGGCCGCCGCAAGGAGATGCTCGACAAGGTCGCCGGTGAGATCAACGCGGCCGGAGCGCAGGCGCTGGCCGTTTCGACAGACGTTTCGAAGCGTGATCCAATACTCGCGCTGTTTGCGACCGTGAAATCGACCTTCGGCCGTCTCGATGTGCTATTCAACAATGCCGGAATTGGCGCGCCGGCGGTGCCGCTTGAAGATTTGCCGTTCGAGACATGGCAGAACGTCGTCGCGACCAACTTGACCGGCATGTTCCTGTGCACCCAGGAAGCCATCAAGATCATGAAAAACCAGAACCCGCGCGGCGGCCGCATCATCAATAATGGTTCGATTTCGGCGCATGCACCACGGCCCTATTCAGTCGCTTATACCTCGACCAAGCACGCGGTCACCGGCCTCACCAAATCCACCTCACTCGACTGCCGCCAATACGATATCTGCTGCGGCCAGGTTGATATCGGCAATGCGGCGACGCCGCTCACCGAGCGCATGGTCCAGGGCGAGGGCGTTCTGCAGCCGGACGGTCGCAAGATGATCGAGCCGCGCATGGAGGCCGACCATGTCGGCAACGCCGTGGTCTACATGGCGAGCCTGCCGCTCGACACGAATGTCCTGTTCATGACGGTCATGGCCAACAAGATGCCGTTCGTCGGGCGCGGCTGAGCGCTTGGAAATCGTTCACGTTCTGCACGATTGGAAGAATTAGTAGTCAATCGAGTGCTTTCACTTCGACCTTCTCCCCGGTCTTTATCTTTGCGAGCACTTTCACGCTGCCGAGCGCCTTGGCAAACACGTTGCAGGGGCTTGCGAGTCGAGTTTCATCGCCTTTGGAAATCGGCGTACGGCCAAAGCCGATTGCGATTGCCGGGCCCTGCGGCCAATAGGCGATCTCGCCCGGCGTGATCACGGTGCGCGCATCGGGCTCGCGCGCCACGTTGACCGGTACATCGAAGTAGACCTCCTCGCCCCAGGTGAGCACCGCCGAGGAAATGGGCAGCGCGGCGGCGATCGCCTTGGCCGTGGGAGTATCGAGTAATTCTGCGTCGAGCCTTAGTGCACCGAAATCAAAGCAAATGCGGGCCATGCGGCCTCCCTGTATTGCACCAGCCCCGGCGAGTGTGTCATGCGTGAGCTTGACCCGCGCATCCGCGGGAATGACAGTGGAGAGGCCGCGCGTACAATCTTAATCGGTTCGTCCGGCTAATAACTCAATGCAGCCGAAATTCCCCGTCCACCGCCTTGAGCTCCGCCGGCTTGATCAGCTTGCAATGCGCGACGCGCACTGAATGCAGAGGGCCCTCAAGTTTTTCCTCCCAGAAGGCCAGAAAGCGGTGCAGCTCGGGAAATTTGGGAAATAGGTCGTAGTCCTGCCAGACGTAGGACTGTAGCAGCCAGCGATGATCGGGACGCCGATACAGAATATGAGCGGTCGTCAGGCCATAACCACTGACTTGTCTACGGAAATCCTCTGAAACCATTCTCGTCCCTCATGAGTCGGACTTGAAGTTTCCATTTCCGGCAGTCTCCATTGCAAGCCGAAAAGGTAAACAAATTGATTAAAATCAGAGCATTAGCAGCAAGGACCTCGATCTGCTAACAGCCCTGGCAGCGAGCCTCATGCCTGCCGTCAGAGTTAACGTGATCGGTCTAAAGGCCGTTCCCTTCACATAGCCGTTAACCATTGGCGCGACGGGCTTTTCGGGAGCTGTTGGCACTCGGCGCAAATGAGTGCTAAAAAACTTCCCGATGCCCCTTGCGGGGGGAAAAATCGCCACCCATGTGGCGGCAAGGTACTGGCAGGGGGAACCAGCCGGTTACCAAAAAACGTGATTGTCCAATAACTTAGGAGGACTGCCATGAAGTTCCGTCCGCTTCACGACCGCGTCGTCGTCAAGCGCATCGATGCCGAGGAAAAGACCGCCGGCGGCATCATCATCCCCGACACCGCCAAAGAGAAACCCTCACAGGGCGAAATCGTCGCTGTCGGCCCGGGTGGCCGCGACGAGAACGGCAAGCTGATCCCGATCGATCTGAAGACCGGCGACACCGTGCTGTTCGGCAAATGGTCGGGCACCGAGGTCAAG
>JBARNC010000020.1:0-8636 GCA_049802775.1 Pseudolabrys sp.
GGCGGATCGGGCGGATTTACTCTTTGGCTTTTCCCTAATATTGTCGTGAACTTGGAGTTCCAGGGAAATGCAGTGGGTCAGAAGAAATAAGCGTTTTGGTTCGTGGGCAGCGTTATTCGCACTGACGATCCAACTCATGCTCTCGTTTGCCCATTTACATCCCGAAGGTATTCAAGGTTCATCTGTAGCTATCGCAGCACCGCTACAGGCTCAGGCCAGTGGCGGCAGCGGTGGCACACCCAGTGGCGACGACCGCGGCAGCGGCGGACATGACTTCTGCGCGATTTGCGTGGCGTTGACTCTTACATCGAACTCGGTTTTACCAACGGTTTCGTTACTCGCGATCCCTGTTGACCGCCCTCATGAGTGGTTTGCCGATTTTCGTACCGCGCAAGTTTCATTTGGACTCCATTCTAATTTCCAGGCTCGCGCGCCTCCGCGCTCCATCTGACCACGACTGAAATCGGCCTCACTTGCTGAGGCCTGCTCGCAAACCGCGCCTAATCGTGCGGAGTGCATGCCATCCCCCATTCTGGAGCCACGATGCGGTTCCCATCTATAAAGATCTTAGCGTCATACAGCGCGTTCGCATCCGCACCGGCGCTCTGTACAACTGTGTCTCACGCCCAAACCGCATTGCCGCAGGTCGATGTCACGGTCGCAAGCCCAATCGCCCGTCGAGCGCCGGTACGCCCTGCACCTGCTCAACCTGGGCCAACTCAGCCTACTGCGACTCCCACCCCGACACCTGAAACGCTTCAGGGAACTATTCCAATCGTCACCGACCAATTTGCAACCATTACGGTCGTCCCAAACGCCGAGTTGCGCCGTAACGGCGCGTCGACTCTAGGCGACCTGTTATTTGAAAAGCCTGGCATTACTGGTTCTAGCTTTGCGCCTGGCGCTTCCAGCCGACCGATCATTCGCGGCCTAGACGTCAACCGCGTGCGCATCCAGGAGAACGGCACCGGCGCCAACGGCGCCTCCGACCTCGGCGAAGACCATTTTGTGCCGGTCGACCCGCTCACGAGTAACCAGGTCGAGGTCATCCGAGGTCCCGCTACACTGCGGTTTGGGTCGCAAGCGATCGGCGGCGTAGTCGAGGCGACCAACAATCGCATTCCAACTTACATTCCGGACCGCGGCATCAGCGCTGAATTCCGGGGGGCGGGCACATCCGTCGACAGCGGCGTTGATGGCGCGGCGCTACTTGACGCAGGCGCCGGGAACTTTGCCATGCATGCCGATGTCTTCGGCCGCACAGCGCAAGACTATCGTGTGCCCAATTATCCCTATCTCACTCCGCCAAACCCTGCGGATGCACCCAACGCGACGCAGCCGGGCAATTTCAACGGGCGGCAGCCGAATTCTGCGATGCAGAGCAACGGTGAGTCAGTCGGCGCATCGTATATTTTCAAAGAGGGCTTTCTCGGGCTCGCGGTCACAGAGAACGGTACGCTTTATCACATTCCTGGAATCGATGGTGAGGACCACAACACGCGTATTGATGCGCACCAGACCAAGCTCATGAGCAAAGGCGAATGGCGTTCGCCCAGCGCGGTGATCGACGTGATCCGTTTCTGGGGTGGCCTGACCGACTACAAGCACAACGAACTCGGTCTTGCCGACGATACCAATCCTGCCAGCGACGGCATTCGCCAAACCTTCACCAATAAGGAACAGGAAGGACGTGTGGAAGCGCAGCTTGTCCCATTCGATCTGCGTTTCGCCGCACTGACAACGGCGGTTGGCATACAAACCGGACATCAGCAGCTCACGGCGCCAAGCCCGGATAACGCCGGTCTCTGGGACCCAAACAGCAACTGGCGCGTCGCCAGCTACATGTTCAATGAATTCAAATTTAATGAATTCACCAAAGCGCAAATCGCTGGCCGGATCGAACAGGTTTCACTATCGGGCTTCGGGCGTAGCTTCGACGCTGCCGGAACGATGACCTCAACCCCGGCATCGCCAAGTTATACGCCCATGAGCGTGAGCATGGGTCTGATCCAAAAATTTGCATGGAACCTCGTTGGCAGCATCACCGCGCAATATATCGAACGAGCGCCGAAGCCAGCAGAACTATTTTCTGGCGGACCTCATGACGCGACCAACACCTTCGACAAGGGCAATCCCAATCTCAAGATTGAGGCAGCGCAATCTGTCGAAGTTGGTTTGCGGCGCGCAAATGGTCCGTTTCGATTTGAGGCAACGGCCTACTACACGCGGTTCAACGGGTTCATATTCCGTCAGCTCACTGGAAATACTTGTAATGGTGACACTGGCGAGTGCGGCCCGGGCGTAGGTGATCTCAACGAAGCGTTCTATGCCCAAGCTGATGCCATCTTCCGAGGCGCTGAGTTTCAGAGCCAGTGGGACATATGGCCGGTCGCCAATGGGTTCGTTGGCATCGAAAACCAATTCGACGTTGTGCGCGCCACATTCACAAATGGCAGCAACGTGCCCCGTATCCCTCCGATGCGCGTCGGCGGCGGCCTTTATTGGCGCAATGATGCGTGGTTCGCGCGGGTTCGGCTGCTTCATGCTTTCGCTCAAAACGACATCGCGCCGGTTGGCGAAACTCCGACGCCAGGCTACGACGACCTTCGAGCCGAAGTCAGTTACACATGGAAACAAGCCAAACCTAAACGTGACGAACTGAGCGAAATGACTTTTGGTTTGGTGGGCACCAATCTCCTCAACCAAGATATCCGCAACAGCGTGTCCTACACCAAGGACCAAGTTCTATTGCCCGGCGTGAGCGCCCGATTATTTGCGAGGCTCGTGTACTAAAATGTCATCATCTCATCGCAATAAGGTTGCTGCGGCAATCGCGTTCGTGATGGGGGAGTCACCTCTCATGCCCTCGCTGTCGGCGGTGAACGCGCAGGAGCAGCTTCCCTCGGTCGAGGGGATCGCAGTGCTGCCGCGCGATTTGTCACCGTGGGGCATGTTCATGAATGCCGACGTGGTGGTGAAAGCCGTCATGATCGGCCTGGTTGTTGCGTCGATTGTTACTTGGACGGTCTGGCTCGCCAAGACGATCGAACTCCTAAAGGCGCGTCGGCGGGTGCGGGCCGCGCTGAAAGACCTTAGCTTTGTTCAAACCCTGTCGAACATCAAACAATCCAACGTCAAAGAACCAGCCGCGAGCTTCTGTGCCGCAGCGATTGCGGAACTGCGCTTGTCTGATGGGGCCACCGATAAAGACGGCCTTAAGGAGCGCATCGCGTCTCGGCTGGAACGCATCGAGGCTGCATTCAGTAGACGGATTAGCCGCGGCACCGGCGTTCTCGCCACAATCGGAGCGACCGCCCCCTTCATTGGGCTTTTCGGCACAGTGTGGGGCATTATGAACAGCTTTATCGGTATCTCGAAATCTCATACGACGAACCTGGCAGTTGTCGCGCCAGGCATCGCCGAAGCGCTGCTTGCGACAGCCCTCGGGCTTGCAGCGGCAATCCCCGCAGTCGTCATTTACAATTTTTTCTCGCGCCAGATAACGAGCTACCGGGCGGTGCTTTCAGATACATCGGCGGAAGTACTTCGGCTTGTCAGTCGCGACCTCGATCGTGGCTTAACAATCCGAAAGGCCGCCCCTACTGCCGCGGAGTAACTGCCATGAGTGTCCGTCTCGATCACGGCAAGGACGAACTAGACGAAGTTCACGAGATCAACGTCACGCCTTTCATCGACGTGATCCTGGTCCTTCTGATCATCTTCATGATTGCGGCTCCGCTCGCCACCGTGGACATTTCGGTCGATCTGCCATCATCCACGGCACAGCAACAGCCGCGTCCCGATAAGCCGCTTTATCTCACAGTGAAACCCGACCTTTCACTGGCCGTCGGGGATGCGCCGGTCGCCCGCGCGCAGCTTTCGGCAGTGCTCGAGCAAACGACAAACGGTGATAAACAGACCCGCATTTTCCTTCGGGCTGATAAGGTAGTCCCTTATGGCGAATTGATGGAGGTGATGAACCTGCTTCGAGCGGCGGGCTTTCTTAAGATCGCCTTGGTCGGTCTAGAGAAAACGTCATGATCGCTGTTGTTGAGGACCGCAACGATCTTCCTCGCTGGCTTCTCAGCGCAGTCGTCGTGATCGGTATTCATGCGGCGCTCGCGGTGACACTCACACGCTGGCATGAGCCACTCGCGGGCGATGAAGGGACCGAAGCCATCGTCGTTGATCTCGCGCCCTTCACGGCGCCACCGACGGAAAGCAGGAATGACCTCGCACCGGGGCCTGAGCGACAACAATCGACAGCTCCCCCTGATGCGCAGCCGCTCAAGCCTGAAGAAAACCAAGAAAAAATCGAATTGCCGCCTCCCGTGCCGGATGCAGACGTTCAGCTTCCTGCCGAACCGGTCAAGCCGCCCAATAAGCAGATCGAGCAACCAAGTCCGCCCGCCGTGGAAACATCGCCGCCACGGCCAAGGCCAACTACCGCGCAAATCGCCTCCTGGCATCGCAGGATTGCTCAGCAGGTAGAACGCAACAAAGGCTATCCGGCTTTGGCGCGAGCCCGCCACGAAACAGGCACCGCGGAACTGGCGTTTACGATCAATCGAAATGGCATGGTCACAGCAAGCCGCGTGGTCCGGACGTCGGGTTTTGCATCGCTTGATCAGGAAACGATCGACACAGTGCGGCGCGCGCAGCCATTTCCGCCGCCGCCGCCGAATATGCCGGGTGACACCTTCGAATTCACGGTCCCCATCCGATTTAACATTCGATAATCGAGGCTTTCGAGTTGTTGGCCAATGGCGATCTGCGCGATCAAATCTTGAGCCTCGAGTCCTCGCGCCTGATATTGCCTATTAGGCAACACCCGTTTGCCATGCCGAGATTGCCTAGTGGTCAAAACCGCCTGCTGACAAAAACTGGAGCCGCATGACCTCGATCGAAATCATGTGGCTACCAACGGATGTCACCACTGGGATCAAATTCCACTTGGACATTTGGATTTAGCTGCTGTGCGGCATTCAAATCTGCTTTACCGCCCGTAACATCTCCGATTTTCATTTTGGCCGCGCCGCGCCCATAAAGGGCCATTGCATTCTTGGCATTAAAGGAGAGAACGCTCTCAAAGTCCGGCAGCGCGAGATCGGGACGTCCGCTCTGCAGCAGGGTTACCGCCCGGTTATAAATAGGCGCCGGATAATTGCTATCGAGGCCCATCGCGCGCGTGTAATCGTCAATCGCTTTGTCGTACTCCCCCTTGCGACTGTACGTGACTCCACGGTTATTGTAAGGAACGGCCCAAGTTGGTCTCAGTCGTATAGCGTCGTTATAGTCCTGAATGGCCCGATTGTAGTCCTTGCCATACCTGTAGGCGAAAGCTCGGTTGTTGTACGCGACTGCCAGTTCTGGCCCATCGGGGCCGGCTTCAATCACCTTAGTGCAGCCTTCGATTACCGTAGCGATTGTTGCTTCTCCACCGCCTCCACAGAGTGATCGAGAGTCGATAACTTGCGCGATGGCGGCCGCACCGGTTAGCCATATTTGTACGGACACCAGCGCAGCCTTGAAAGCTGCATTTGTTGGTGATCGGCGGGTGACCAACGAAGATTCCCTCAAGTTTGATTCCTGGAAATTTACCATGAGAATGATTGCAGTTGCAGTTAGCGCTTCAGTCTTCTGCGCAATTGCTCCCATTCACACCAATGCTAAATCAGATCGCTCAGCCTGCGTACAGAGATGCCGAGAATACTACTGTTCTGGCGGCGTGACCCGGCAATTATACTGCCAAGCCCAATGTGCTAGAAAATGTCAGTCGAGGAACCCTGAGCAAAAATAGCGGCGCACTTCGATTTGAAAATCAAATGACTCTGGCTTGAGAAAGCAAAAAGGCGTGCAAGTTCGCTCAATGAGCAGCTAGTGGTGATGTCATGGCAACAGTAGTCCGCCGTGCTGGCTGCTTGTTCTTTTTATTGCTGACCGCGGCGACCTCGCCAGCATTCGGTAAAGATCTAAACGCTCTTATTCGCGTGCTCTATTCCGCGTATGTTGCGGAACAGGGTTCAGCGATGTGCATGGTGCCGAGTATCAAACTGTCCGACAGCGATCGAGCGGTCTTTGTAGACGCGCATAACTATGCGGAGTTGGCCACAGAAAAGGTTAGTGCTGGTCTGGGCGACGATGATGTCCGATTTGTTATAAAGTCAGCCGCAGATCGGGCCCATGAGGATATGCTCCAAGTTGTTAGAGTATTGAAGTCCAATCCGCCTGATAAGGAATACGCCGAATTGTTTCGCTGGTGTACGCACAATATGAAACCAGCCGCAGAAAAATTGGTTCGCGCTTACGCCGATGCGCCCGGCGCGTTTGATAAACTCATTGATAATGCAAAACACGAGTGAAACTTGTTGATTGCTGTGGACTAAACCGAAAAATGTTAGGTATCTTCTGCGACTATTAATACGGTGTCCCGGGGGCACTTTGTGAAGGGACTGCTTCTCCAGGCCGCTGCGTTAGGTGTGCTTCTTCTTGGTAGCGGGGTGCACGCTGAAGATACCCACACAGCGCAGACGGCGTTCGACCGACCCAATTACAACTGGACTGGGTTCTATTTGGGCGGCCACGTTGGCTATGGCCGTGCGTTCGGCGACGTTTCCGTTCGTGACCCTATTGCCATGAACTCCAGCCCTTCGCTAGGCAGCCTCTTTGGCGGACTTCAGTTTGGCTATAATTATATACTGCCTTCACGCGTGATGATTGGCATCGAGACCGACTTCTCGATGCCCAACGCCTATCCTTCTGATGCCGAAGTATGGAGGGGCACGACGCCGCGCAGCGCGTTTGTAGAGCAACTCGACTACATCGCGACATTCCGCGGTCGATTTGGCTACGCGTTCGACAAAACGCTGCTCTACGCAACGGGCGGGTTCGCTGCCTCTAGCAGCCACTTTGGCCGTGTCGATCCAAATTCAGGTGACGAACAATTGCAGCCTGGTTTACGCACTGGCTGGGCAGTTGGCGGCGGGGTTGAATATGCCTTCCAGCAGAATTGGAATGCACGCCTTGAATATCTCTATAGCTCGTTCGGGTCGGCTGGAAAAACGTTTTCGAACGGTGCCCAATACGCATCGAGCTTCGACACTCACATCGTGCGGGTCGGCCTGAACCGAAAACTTGGCGATCTGGGATCGAGCGATGTGAAATCATCGACCGATACGAACTCGCTCAGCGACAGTGATCGCTGGGAAATTCACGGGCAGACGACTTACATCCAGCAGGCCTATCCGCGCTTCCACGCGCTCTACACTGGTGAAAACAGCCTGCCGCCTTGGCCGCAGTCCAAAGAAACCTTCACCACGAGCGCGTTTCTCGGGCTGCGGTTGTGGGACGGCGGCGAGCTTTATTATAACCCCGAATTGCTGCAGGGCTTCGGCTTGAGCAGCACCGTGGGGGCCGCAGGCTTTCCTAATGGCGAAGCACAGAAATCAGACTTCATCTATCCGCACTACAACACGTCAAGGCTTTTTTTGCGCCAATATTTTGGGTTTGGCGGTGAGCAAGAGACGGTTGAGAGTGCTTACGGCCAAATGGCCGGAAAAAGGGACATATCGCGGCTCACCATTCAAGTTGGCAAGTTTGCCGTGCACGATGTCTTCGACAACAACACCTACGCGCAGGATTCTCGGGCGGATTTTTTCAATTGGTCGATTTGGGCCGCCGGTGCGTTCGATTATAGCGCCGACAAAGTCGGCCTGACCTATGGCGCCGTCGCTGAACTCAATCAGAAAAGCTGGGCACTGCGCGCCGGGTATTTTCTCATCGGCGATAAGCCAGACTCGAATGACTTCGATCCGCAGGTTTTCAGGCGAGGCGGTTATGTTACCGAATTTGAGTACCGATACGCGTTGATGTCTCAGCCCGGCAAGCTTCGTTTAATAGGCTGGGTGAATGAAGCGTTTTCTGGAAGTTTCAGCGACGCGGTCAATCTATCGAGTTCTACGGGCATCGATGTGAACACCGCGATTGAGCAGACCCGAAAGGGCCGCGCTGAATATGGTTATGTCATCAATATGGAACAGCAGATCCGCGACGATGTCGGAGTCTTCGGCCGATGGAGTTGGAACAGTGGTAAATCAGAACTTATCGCTTTCGCCGATATCAACTCCAGCCTGTCGGTCGGCACGGTAATAAAGGGGAAATCCTGGGGTAGGCCTGACGACAAGATCGGACTTGCCGGAGCCATCAATGGAATTTCAAATGATTATCGAAATTATTTAGCGCTCGGCGGCCTTGGTCTTCTCATTGGCGACGGCCAACTTAACTATCGTCACGAGAAAATTCTGGAGACATTTTACGCGCTGAGCTTATCAAAGGGCGTCACACTGACATTCGACTACCAGTTTATGACGAACCCCGCCTACAACGCTGACCGCGGGCCAATATCGTTCTTCGCGGGACGGTTCCACGCCGAGTTTTGAACAGCCAATGATCAACGTCCGCTTTCGGACAAAGCCGAATTTTGGCATGAGACGGTTTGTCCGCTAATGACCCAAAGCGGACATCTAGTTCTCTCGGTCCCCGAGACCGCCCAGACAGTCGTTGGCTCGTATTTGCGTCCGGAATAAATTTGGTTTCAGGGGTCTTGGACAATGATAGACTTCATGATGTAGCGACAG
>JBARNC010000021.1:0-16239 GCA_049802775.1 Pseudolabrys sp.
CCCTGTTAATTTCCCTGTTAGCAGGGCAAAAGCCGCTGCCGGCTCCGCCATTGGCACCGGCCGGTGCCGAAACCCGCCCAGGCTCGATCCGACAAGAGTGAACTCACCTTCGGCGAACCCAAGCCAACCGCAACTGCGAATGTCTGCTTTCGAGGGTAAAGCGGACATCGCGCGAACTCGTCGCCATGTCTGCCAGTGACCCAAAGCGGACAGCAGGCGCCTGACACATCAATGAAAAAAAAAGAGGCCGCTCAAAGGCGGCCGTTCCGGTCGCAGAGTCCTAGGCCTTAGCTCCTTCACAATGCGTATTCTCAGCAGGCACATGCAACTAGTGGATCAATATCTGATATCCGGCGATGACGATTTCCAACGCAATCAACGCGACGATTATTAGCTCCAGCCGCAACGAGCGCTCCGTATCAATGATGTCGGCCAGCGCCTTTGCTGTATCCGTGATTACTATAAGTTTGCGAGTCAAAAGGTTCGCGCGTTCCTTCAATTCGTATTCGTCTTCGAGCCTGGCGTAAAATCTCTCAAGATCCGGTCGCTCCCAAAGAACGTCAGGTTTTTCCGCCACGGCGACAAGACCAGATACACGTTGTTGAACGAGCAGTGCATTTCCAATGTGCTTTAGAATTGCGCGACGACCGCCGGGTGTGCGGCCATGTTCCGCCAGTTGCCGAGCAAGAGGCTCGATAATGTCAAAGACCTTATCCACGTTTCTTTCGTCGTGCGCTAAGATGACGCTTGTCGCAAGGGCGTCAGCAATCAGCAACGTGTGCTCGGGTGTCAGAGCCTTTACGACGACAATTCCCGTTGGCGTTATCTGGTCGTCCTTGTCTGGCGAGACCTCAATTTGAGCGATTTCTTCCTCGCGTCGTTTTATCGGACTGATGATGCGTCCATCCAATTGACGTACAAGCTCTTCCTCTTCCACCGGTGACATGCCAACAAGGACCGCAACCCCGTAACGAAACAATGCAACAATCCCGTTTTCTCCGATGCGAAAAGCCAGCGGTATTCTTGACAGAACGTTTTTCCGTTCGAGGCCCACGGTTTCGATCCGATCCCCGAGCAAAAGAGCCCTGACCGTGATGCAAAGGGGGCGCGGTGTTGATCGGTCGCTCATAAGCTTCTCGGATTCCAGCCGTTAGTTTATCGAAAAAACCATATCTAGCGATGTTTTCGGGCATTATTTTGATTGTGGCAATCCACTGGTGGCGTTGTCGCGATTCCTGTCTTGGCAGGGCTACATCACCAATACATCCGGATATAATTTTCGGAAAGGACAGGTTGACCCTTACGAACGGAAGTACATCAGTAGCATGCGGACGACACGACTCAGCCTGTTACTCTCCCTGTTCTCATTGCTGCTGGCCAATGCAATAGCTCAATCAGCTGCTCCGATGAATCGCATCGACTTGCATAACGGATGGACGGTGCAAACATCCCGCAAAGTCCAGGCGACCGGCGATGCCATCTCTAGGCCGAAGTTCCAGACGAAAGGTTGGTACAGGACGTCGGTGCCAATGACCGTAGTCGCTGTGCAGGTCGCGGCTGGAGAATTCCCGGAGCCGTACTACGGGATGAATCTACGAAAGATTCCGGGGATTGCTGCGTATAAGATCGGCGAGAGCTTCGCGGACAAGCCGATTCCAGATGATAGTCCGTACGCTGCATCGTGGTGGTACCGGACGGAGTTTCCGACGCCGGCCAATCATCGGTACGTGGCGCTCCATTTTGACGGAATCAATAACCGCGCGAATGTGTGGATCAACGGGAAGAAGATTGCCGACGCGAAAGATGTTGCGGGAGCGTATCGGACGTTTGAATTCGATATCACGCCCGAACTAGCCAAGACGGGGAGGAACGTCGTTGCGGTCGAAGTCTTCGCGCAGACGCAGAACGATCTCGGAATTAACTGGGCCGATTGGAATCCGACGCCGCCCGACAAGAACATGGGCTTGTGGCAGGACGTGTACCTGACGACGAGTGGTCCGGTGGAGATCCGCCACCCGGCGGTGGTCACGCATCTTGCCGACAAGGACAGAGCGACCGCGGAGCTAACGATCTTGGCGGAGCTGCACAACGCTTCCGACAAGCCGGTAGAGGGCAAGTTCCAGGCCGAGATCGCAGGACTGACGCTGCGAGCCGAGCAAGCAGAGTCACTGGGGGCCGGAGAAACGAAATCGGTGAAGCTGGTTCCGCAGGATATCACGCAGCTTGCGGTAAAGAATGTGAAGCTGTGGTGGCCGGCGCAGATGGGCTCGCCGAACCTGTATGACCTGCACACCTCATTTTCGATCGCGAACGCAATTTCTGATTCACAACATACGCAGGTTGGAATTCGCGAAATTACCTCTGAGATGACAGATAAGGGAGCACGGTTGTTCCGCGTGAATGGCAAGCCAATCTTAATCCGCGGCGGCGGATGGGCCCCAGACATGATGCTGCGCCGCAACGCGAAAAGGCTTCGGGCAGAATTCCAATATGTTCAGGATATGAACCTGAACACGATTCGGCTCGAGGGCAAGATCGAAAGTGACGAATTCTTCAGACTCGCCGATGAAAAAGGAATTCTCATCATGGCGGGTTGGTGCTGTTGCGATCTTTGGGAAAAGTGGGACGAGTGGAAGGGGGACCAGTTAGCAGTTGGGTCGGCTTCGGTACGAAGCCAGAGCTTGCGCCTTCGTGCCCACCCAAGCCTGCTGATGTGGCTGAACGGAAGCGACAAGCCGCCACCGGCCGACGTGGAACAGACCTACCTCCAAGTTTTGAAAGAAACGTCATGGCCCAATCCGATCGTCTCTTCCGCGTCGCAGACGGCCGCTGAGAGTGGCCCTTCGGGCCTGAAAATGACCGGGCCCTACGATTACGTCCCGCCAAGCTATTGGCTGACCGATGCGAAGCATGGCGGCGCTTTCGGGTTCAACACGGAGACAAGTCCGGGACCGGCCGTGCCGACCCCGAATTCGCTCAAAAAGTTTATCCCTGCCGATCATCTCTGGCCGATTGACGAGGTATGGAATATCCACGCCGGTAGCAGCAGGTTTAAGAGCCTCGAGATCTATAACGCAGCGTTGAACGCGGAGTACGGCCCACCTACGGACCTGGATGATTACAACAGAAAGTCGCAGGCGATGGCGTACGACGGCGAGCGCGCGCTGTTCGAAGCATACTCGCGGAACAAGTACACATCTACTGGCGTGATTCAGTGGATGTTGAATAATGCATGGCCCTCGTTGATCTGGCACTTGTACGACTACAACCTCGAACCTGCCGGTGGCTATTTTGGAACGAAAAAAGCAAACGAGCCCATTCATATTCTGTATTCGTACGATGATCGCAGCATCGCAGTCGTCAACAGCACGTATAAGCCAGTCAGCGGCATGAAGGCTTCGGTGCGTGTTGTTGATTTCAACCTGAAGGAATTGTTTTCGCGGGAAAAGGCAGTCGATGTGGATGTTGACGGGGTACAGACGGTACTGCAGATTCCGGAAGTCCCACCCGACGTCAAGCCAACTGTCTATTTCGTTCAACTGAACTTGAAGGATGCAACTGGGAGATTATTGAGCTCGAACTTCTACTGGCTCTCAACCAAGAAGCCGGAGTTCGATTGGCAGAAGACGAATCTCGTTTACACGCCGATTACTTCTTACGAAGATATGACCAGACTGTTGAATTTGCCGAAGATGCATCTCAAGACGACAGCTCATCTTCGTCCGGCGAAGGATGGCGAGTCTGTCCAAGTCCGCCTGAAGAACACATCGGCGACGCTGGCATTCCAGGTGCGACTTGCGGTGGAGGCGGCGAAGCCGGGTGAAGAGATACTGCCGGTACTCTGGGATGATAATTACGTCTCGTTGTTGCCCGGAGAGGAACGGACTGTTGAGGCGCGCTTCCCTAGTAAACACTCGATTGGATTGCACCCGACGCTGAAGATCAGCGGCTGGAATATCGAACCGGAGACTTTGGTAATAGGCGAAGGTTTATCGCGCATTCATCGAGGAAGCTGATGGACGCGCACAAACAACAAATACCACGATACTAACCGTCTAGGGGTCGCAAGCTCGCTGGCGGTTTAAGGTTCCACGCCGCCATCGAAGCCGGTCGCGATCCTTCCACAAGCGACAGTTTTCCGTTCGCGATGGCCCGTGTGGGTATGACATTACGATCAGCCGCTCCCTCCAGCGTCATTGCGAGGTCAAGCGCGAATAGCGGGTCACCAAACTGCCAGGAGTGGCTAAATGTCAGCTCTTGACTTGCAAATGCATTTTGCGCAGGGCGCAACCCGGCAAAGTAATTCGTGCAGTCAACATTCACTGCTTTTGGACGCGCATTGTCTGGCAGGCCGACACGTCCGGCTCGCGGCTCGACGCCCAATCGCTTTGCATTTGATGCAGCCAAAACAGCATCCCAACCATTTGAGTAATTTGTTAGACGCACTAAGCGTTTAAAAAGCGGTGCCGACCAATCGTCGGCAATCGAAAGACTTGCACTGGCAACATCTGCACTAATGAAAGCAACTTGGCTCACGCGCCAAGCGCTTTTGTATAGAGCGCCATCTTTTTCAGCTTGCGCGAACGCTTCCATAACAACATAGGCACCTGTGGAATGTGCAAGAAGGTGAACGTTTGTCGCACAACCATCATTCTGATTTTTTGCGAGCAGCGTTATACCTTTTGAGACCAGCCTGAGCGCGGTCGCTGCCGCGACAGACCGATCTTCCCAATAGGCAAGAGTCTGATCGCCGCTTGGCCAATCAAACGAAACAACGAGACCCTTCCAATCCTTGCTGCCTAGATCTGCCGCGAGCTGTCGCTGCCGTTGCATAACAAGTTGAAGGCTGTTGTTATATCCGTGGATGAAGATTAGAACGTCACCTGCAACGCTGATTGAGTGGGGGTTCGGATCTCCATCTGCAAGTGTGCGCACTTCCCTAACCCAATCGTTCAGATCCCTTGCATTTTTCGTGGCAAGATCGGGGGTTGGCACTGCAACGTTTCGTGGGACACGGAGGAAACGAATAGGCCCAGGTGTCGCATCGGGCGCCACCTCGAATGTGTTGCCTATGACCTGTCGTGAAGTGATAACGTAATCGATATTTTTCGGCGGCGATTCATTCATAATCACCTCCCGTTCCGCGGTGGAACGCCGCCTCATTGCGGCCCCCGAGCCTCAGGACGGGGCATCGTACCAACGCGTACCAGGCCTCTAGAAGGGGTCGGACGAACGGTCGTTCGTTTCCTTATCCGGCGATGATTTCGTTGACGAGGAAAATTCCCTGTTCCTGAAGCAGAATTCCCTGTTCCGCCGAAATAATTCCCTGTTCTGTTGCGTAGGGAATTTGGCTGAAAGCCCTTGAAATTGCTCGCGTGTTAGTTTTTAAAATCTCATCCGGCGGCGGTTCATCGATCGAGCATCCCGAATGACCCCGCCCCTGATCGGTCTGTCCGGAATCCTGATTCTGTTTATGCTGCTGGCGGTGCGCATTCCGGTCTGGATCGCGCTGCTTTTGCAGGCACCAGGCGATGCCGTTGCGCGCGGCGTCGAACTGCCGGTTCGGCGGGCCGACCAATTGGCCGTTCGGATAGATCTCGAATTTCAGCCGCCCGCCCGATTCTTTCTCGATCTTCTCGGCCCAGACGACGACCCACTTATGGAAGGTGTGCATTGGCGGCACGAAATGCGACAATTTGAGAGTGATCGTCTCAGCGTGTGCGGGCGCGCCGGCGAAGACAAACGCGGCGGCCAGGGCGCATACTTTGGCGAGCTTGTGCAATCCCATTCTTTCCCCCCGTTTATTTAACCGTCAGTATTTGAATTTCCCCATATTTGTTTTATGCGCAAACGAGGTGCCTTGTCATCCTTTGCGCCGACGCATTCTAGCTGGGGATTCCCTATTCGGAAGTTGCCCAATACGCTTGGCTTGATAAGCATGGCGATTGTCGTAGCCTTGGGGACCATCTCGTGCAGCAGCCCCAGTCGCTTTGCCTCGAGTCCCGTCGTGAATTGATAGACCCCCGTCACGTTGCCGCCGGGTTGGTTGAGACTGGCGACGAGACCGAGCTTGACTGGATCCTTGCCGATCGAGAAAACAATCGGAATTATTGTGTTTGCCTGCTTTACGGTAAGCACCGAGGCGCTGTTGCTCACAACAATAACAGACCAAGATCGAGAATCTAATTAAGCTGGGGTAAAGCGGACATCGAAACTAACGTGTTTGGCTCGGCGTGGGTTACGATTGAAGGCCGTTTCTAACTGGGCGCCATTTCCGCCCTCGGAATGCTAAGAGCGGGGGACTCCGTGCAATACGCGTCGTATCCAGCCCTTTTTCGTTCGGCGGATGATGCTTCGAACGAAAAGCAGAAGGCTTACCTGCGCTTAATTGCCGCTGAGTACGCAGTCCTGCTGCTCGCCTCCGTTTTGTCGGACAGCGCGTTCAAAGGGTCCACATTCTACTTGCTGTATGCATTTATATTTGTGGTGTCGGGAGTCCTCTTACTTACGAGAAACCTTTGGAAGCTACAGCAAGATTGGTACAGGTGTCGTGCCCTCGCAGAGAGCGTGAAGACGCTTACCTGGCGCTACATAATGCGCGCGGCACCATTCGCGGATGGACCGCCGCTTCAAGACGCACGCGCCGAATTTCGAAATCATTTGTATAGAACTTTCGACGCGAACAGAGCCACCGCGGAGAAAATTGATCCCAATTGGTCCGCCGCCGACCAGATAACTGACGAAATGGATCGCATTAGGGCGTTCAGTCTCGACGAAAGAAAAAAATACTACACGGCGCACCGCCTGAATGATCAGCGCACTTGGTACACGCGCAAGGCCGGAGAAAATGACAGATCAGCGAGAAATTGGCTTATTGCAGCCGTGGTCGCCTATGCGCTGGCGTTCGCCTTGGTGCTCGCCCGTATTAGGTTCCCAGATTGGGAATTTTGGGGGATAAATCCGATTATCGTCTTCGCGTCCTCCGTAATTGGATGGGTGCAGGTCAAGAAATTTAACGAGTTAGCGGCGGCCTATACGGTAACCGCGCACGAGATTGGTCTTATCAAGCCAAAACTGGATGCGGTAGACTCCGAAAGTGATTTCTCTGATTTCATAAATGATGCCGAATTAGCGTTTTCACGCGAGCACACGCTTTGGATCGCCCGGCAGAGCAAATAGCGATAGGGCGGCGATTCGGGAGCGGCTCACAGTAACGTCTCCACGAACTGCTGAAGCTTGTGCGCCGCGGCGCGCTCGCGCTGCAGCGCGACGGGCAGCCGATTGAGCGCATCTTTGGCGAGCTCATGCGCGCGGCCCAGGTCTCCGGCCACCAGTGCGGCTCCGGCGGCCTCGAGCATGAGCTTCCCGATGAGCGCCGGTTTCCCCTGAACGCTACGATGGGAGGCGGCCCGGTCGAGGATCGCGCGCACCTGATCGTAGCGGTGGCGTGCCGACGACGCCTGGGCCGCGAGCGTGATGGCGGCCACCCATCCGTCGGCATTCCCGGCTTGCGAGAACACGATGGCCGCCTGCTCGGCATCGGCGGCGGCCGATTCGAATCGGCCCAAGCGGAGCATCAGCTTGCTTCGCGACAGAAAACAATACGCGACTTGCGTGGCTCGCCACTCGAACGCATGGATCGCCGTCGCGCGGCGCAACAGCGGCAAGGCTTCGAGGTTTCCCTGGTCCGCAAGAAGATCCGCATAGTCGCGCAGCGCGCGGGCGAGCGCGAAACTCCACCGGCTGTCGCCCCGTTTCGGCTCGATGCTCCCCAGCGTGGCGATCGCGTTCCTGAACATCTGGTCCGCAAGCCCGCGGTCTCCCGTTTCGTTTGCAACGTAGGCGAGTTCTTGCTGTGCGCGCGCTTCCTCGCGGAGCGCATGATCGGCGCGTGCGCGTTCGAGCACGGACTGGTATCGCTCGCGCGCCTGGCGGTGCCTCCCCTCGCGGCTATCGAAGTTCCCTTGGAGCAAATCGGCCTCCAGCAGATTGATCGGCCGCACACGCGCGATTGCCTCCTGCGCCAGGTCCAGCCGCCCCCGCTTGATCGCCGCGAGATACAGGCAACTGAAATCTTCATCGGTCTTCAGCGCGGCGCCGTCGACTGCCCGCGCGAGCGCGCCACTGTAGTCTTCGCGCATCACCTGGTCGATGAAGCAGGCCGGCGCCGGTTCCTCAGGGCCCGAGACGTTACCGTCGGTTGCGACCGGGCCGGGCCATCGCGCCTGGATTCTATAAGGGGAGGTGAGCACGATCGCGACATTGGGTGGAATTCGGTCCAGCGTCTCGATGAGCATCACCTCCGGGCTCGAGACATTGATCCACAATAACAACGAGTAGCGATACGTCTCCAATCGCGCGAGCAGCGAAAGGAAGCGGTCGGCTGGATGTCCGCTCGGTATGCGGTCGGTGTCGATCTGCAGCGCCCGGAACGGCGAATTACTCTCGGCGGCCGCCCGGCCGTCCAGCACGATGACCGGTCCGCGCCACTCGTCGATCAGGTCGTCGGGAAGCGGCGCAGTGACCTCCACGCATTGAAGGAGCCGCGCATCGCCCAGCGCCGCGTCCCTGCCGAGCACGTCGCGGAGCCGCTGGGGTACCGCGGCCGCCGTGGCGCTCCAGGTGGTCACTGGAACGCGAACCGTACCGAGCGGCAGCGCGGACAGGTCGAGCGGCTGGCGGAGCCACATCGTCATCGAGGCCCAGTCGCAGAACTCGTACCGGTCTTTGAACTGCCACGCCCGAATCTCGGTGATGGCCCGCTCCGGATCCTGTGAACCGGCCGCTCCAAAGACAGAGTCGTAAAACCTCCGTGCGATCTCGGCGCTCGCTTTCAGGCTCAGAGGGGCGACAAACCCCAGTACGAAGACGTTCTCGGTCACGTGAAGTGCCAGCGTGGGCGATGCGCCCCACGAATGCACCATGGCCGAGAAGCAGCTCCACATGAGCACCATGAGCCGCCCTTGATACTGCGATGCGAGCTGCTCGGGGCTAAGCGACCGATCCTCGTCGACCAACGTCTGCGCACGGTGCTCGTCCTTCTCGCTGCCGTGGGCCACGAGGTTCACGATCTCGGCGCTCGCCTGATCCGTGATCGCCACGCCCACAGGCCGACCGCTGACATTCGACACGCGAACGGCTCGCGCGCTCCTCAGAACGTCGTCGTTCGTATCGGGTCCGAACTTGGAGTAAATGTGGACCAGCGGCGGTGACAGGCACGGTTTTGTCTCGAAGACCTGAGTGCACCGGACGATCGACAGGTCGCCGACCGCCACCGACTCCAGCCGACGATCGCTCAGAGTCTCCCACGGCAGCGCGTGGATCTCCGGACGCACGCTCATGATGACGAGGCGCCGACGGGTTTTCGCTCCGAGAAAGTCCGCCAGCTCAGGCGCCAGGCCGGCCAGGGCCAGGAAGAGGTCGTAGCCGACGCCCGCGACAAGCCCGGCCTGCGGCCCCCGGTCGCGATCGCGGTTTTCGGTGCTCGTGCGAATGGTCCGGACCGTCTCGCGCCAGCGCTCGTCGCCTATCGGGCTCTTAAAACGGTTGGACGGCACCACCTTGCCGCCCACCTCGACGAGCGTGTCGTACTCGCGCTCTCGATCGAGCGACATCTCCTCCGTTGCCGAGTACGTCAGTCGAACGATCGCGGTCAGCCGTGCCTCGATCATCGTCAAACCACGCGCACCGCTGCGGAAATCGGATAATGGTCGGACGCCTCGTCGGCCGGTTCGTCACGGCGAATCTGCAGCCGGCTCACGTGCGGTTTCATCGCCGCGGACGCGAACAGATAATCGAGGCGGGTCGACGGATATCTCCGTCTTGGCAGGTTCGTCGGATATGTGTCGTTCGGCCTCACTGTAGCCAAGAGGTCGTCCAAACCGCCGTCCTTCAGCACATCAATGACGGCGCTGTCGGGATCGTCGTTCATATCGCCGGCGAACAGCAGCCTCTGATCCATGAACGGCTGATCGCCGAAGGTCGGCTCGGTGAGGATGTTGATCACCTCGCCTGCCTCCATACGGCGCTTCTCTTCCGCGCGCTCGCCGCCGATTTTCGATTTCAGATGCCCGACAAAATACAGGAAGCTCGAGTCGGCGTCCGGCGTCGCCTGAATCTTGACTCCGAGCAGATCGCGCGAGAACCGCGTGGCCCGCTCCTCCATTGACCCGAATTCACGGTCGCTGAACGACATCTTGCCCCGCACCGACAGTCGCGTCGCCATCGCCACGTTGATGCCGCGCGGATCGTTGGCTGGAACGCAGATGAACGCGTCGTATTTGCCATCGCCCTCGAGCTCGTTGTTGACGCGCGACCGGAACAACTTCTTCAGCGTCTCGACGTCCTCGACTTCGGCGAATGAGATGATGTCGGCGTTCAGCTTCAGAATCATCTCGCCCAACGCGTCGAGCTGCTCCTCCGGCTTTGGCCGCTCCGCGCTCTCGCCGAACAGGTTGTAAACGTTGTACGACGCGACGGTAATTTCTGCGCGCCTTGGAAGCTCGGCGGGCCGGCGCAGCACGTCGCGCAGCTGATGCACCTGAACGAGGTCTTCTTCCAGACGAAATGGTGTGGCCATGGGAGCTCCTTTCGATCGCCGCTGAACGGCGTGAGCAGGTGCGGGTGGCCGAGTCGTCGCGCGCCTATCCTTTCGCCATGGCGACGCGTGCTCGCCGCTCGGGCGTGCCTTTCTTGTAGGCCTTCCCCGTCCACCTGGCATCGCGCGACAGCGTGTAGGTGCGGACGCGGCCGCGTATGTAGCGATTCCACGTGGCCCGCGCTCGGTAGTGCTCGTAGAGCCGCATGAACTCAGCGAGATAGATGGCCGCGAGTCGCGGACACTCGGTAATTTCGAGCAGATTCTCGTCGTTTCGATAGAGCGCGTTGCCGCTCATGTTCGCCGACCCGGTAAAAATCGTCGGCGATTTGGTCTCCGCATCGATGACGACGAACTTGTGATGGATGAAAACCGGAAACCGCGAATCCGAGGAAGTCGTCGCGATCCCTATCCGCCCAGTCCAATGCGAGCAGGACGAGCGTCGGAGAGCAGTACGCGCGAACCGCCGTGCGCTTCATCGTCGCCTCCTTCTCGCCCGCCGCTTGGGATCGGCGCGATCGAACTCGCGCACGAGCTGCCGCACGAGCGGCAGCTTGATCTCCTCGTCGCGTGTGCCGCCGCCGCCCTTCGCGACGCGGCTCCCTGATTTGTAGCGCGCCGCGCCGCCAAAGCAGATCAGATCGACGCCGGCTTTGACGTAGGCGCCGATTTCCTGACGCCGGATAGAGCCGGCAATCCAGAACTCGATCCCTTTGGCGTGCGCGCGACGCGCGAGCTCGCGCGTGTCGTCGATGCTGAAGAAATCGTTGTAGCGCCGGCCCGAGTACTTTTCGAACGTGTCGATCAGCATCCCCTGCCAGTTCGCTCCGGCCGTCAAGTCGATCCCCACCCGCGCGATGTCCATCGGGCGCTCGCCGATCGAATTGATCCCAACCTCCGGAAAGAACACGCTGATGAGCGGGTACCGTCCATCCGCCTTCGACAATGGAAACACGAGCAGCCGCTCGCGCACGACGTCGTCGACCATCCGGCGGACCAGCTTCATCTGCAGCGCGACATCGGCGGAGCGCAGATCTTCCTTGTACGGATCGAGGTTCGCGAAGCCGACCTTCACGACGTCGGCGCCCGAGCGGAGTGCCGCGATTATCTTCGACGCTGTCAGGGCCGCGGTAGAACGTGCATCGATCTTCCCCGTTTCGACGGCGCGAACGATCTGCGGCGTCTCCGAGACGTTTGTCGAGATGTAGACGTGCTCACCGACCGCCTTCCGGATTTTGAAGATTTCGGTCAACGTGGCCGGGCCGAGCGCTTGCTGCATGTGCTCCGCGTCGACGACGACACGGTCGGCGTCCACAAGGCCCGGAATTTCCTGCCCTTCGTGGCCGCTGATCAGGCACAGCGAATTGACGGGCCGGCTGTAGCGGGTGCCGGTCTCCGCGCTCAGCCGGAACCCGTAGCGATGATGCGGAGCGACCTTAAACTTATGGATCGCCTCGAGCCGCATCTCGAGCAGCTTCCGCGCGCTCGCATTCAGCGCGGGCCGCGCCTCCCTCAGCGATTCCCATCCGCGATGTCCCGCCAGGCGTTGCACTTCGGCGATGACTTCGCCGCCGGCGCGAATCGCCCGCCATGCCGCTTTCCAGCTGTCGACGTGGCTGCCCGCAGGGCCTATGTCCAGAATGTCCTCGGGACGTCTGACGATGAGAGGCGTTCGGCGGCTCTTCATGGTGTGAAACCTTTCAGGTCGGCTGCTACCTGCCCAGCGGTGCTCCAGCCCGTAATCTTCCGCTCGAACATGAAATACCGAGGCAGCGGCTCGGCCCACGAAATTGGCTCGATAACCTCTAGCGCCCGGCGGGGATCGGATTCCTGGAGCGCCGGAACCGCAGCGGTCGGAATCGCGATCGGCTTCGTGTCCCACAGCGCGGACGACTCGGCGGTCAGGCCGGCGTACACGAAGGCCGCCACCTGTCGCGGGTGGCCGTATTCGCGGCGTCCCCGCGCCACGGTCGGAATGAAGCGATCGCCCAGCGCCGCGGCGAGCGAAACGAACGCCGTCAGCATGGACGTGCCAATCGAGTGGGACGGGCGGATATCGCGCAGGGTGCACCAATGCTCCCAGACTTTTCCGCCGTCGCCCGCCGACCCGACCGGCTGATCGAAATCCTGGCGGCGCCATAGGTTGAATCGATCCGGCGGATCGAGCACGCCGCGCGCCGAGGTGCGGCCGAGCGAAGTCCCTTCGACAAAGCCGACGAGGCTCGAGCCGGCCAGCGCCTCGCGGCCTTCCGCGGTGTCGACGCAAAGCGTTTCGATCGTCTTCTCGCGGCGGAGCGTCACGGTTGCACAGTATTCGTCCGTTGTGCGACGGTGCGAGATCTCGAGCCACATGAGGCTGCCGTTCGCATGCCGGCGGACGCCGCCGGCGCCGGCGATGTGGCACGCGACGTGCCATGCGCCGTGATCGAAATCGCCGCGATTTCCGGGACCGAGGTCGTCGCCGTCGATGAGCGCAGGATGAAGGAACAAGCTGCGGAGGATCTCGACGTTCAACACCGTGTTTTCCAGATCGCCGTTAGGAGCGACCTCAAAATGGAAAGCGCCACGCAGCATTCGAAATCCCCGGCCACAGGACGAGAGGGCAAGCAGCGAGGCGAAGAACTTAGGAAAAGTCTGATTCGAAAGTCAACGCGCTGCGATGGCGGAACCGGTTACCTCAGCGGCCAGTTTATTGACTTGAATGTGCAACAATGGGACACATGAAGACCGAGGAGCGCACGATTACGAATATTGTCGCGGCCACACTTGGCTACGAACAATGGCTGTCCAGACACACCCGCATCGTGACCAATGATCTCCGGCTGAAGCACGAACGCATGCGCGAGAGCCCGTTCGTGTTTCTCCGCGCAACCTTCTACCGATGGCTGCAGTTGTGGCCCAAGCTCTGCCCCAGGGAGGCAAACGCGCATGCGGTCCTCACGGTTGGGGACGTTCACACGGAGAATTTCGGAACGTGGCGCGACGCCGAGGGACGGCTCGCCTGGGGCATCAACGACGTGGACGAGGCGTGTGTACTCCCGTACACGAACGACCTCGTGCGGCTTGCGGCTAGTGTCCTGTTCGCGATCCGCGAACGATGGCTCGCCATCTCCGACGCGCGCGCGTGCCATGCGATCGTGGAAGGCTATACCCGGTGTCTCGCCGAAGGCGGACAGGCGATCGTGCTGGCCGAGCGCCACGTGTGGCTTCGCGACATCGCCATCGCGGAGCTGCGCGATCCATGGCAATTCTGGCAGAAGCTGGAGCGGCTGCGGCCGCTCGGCGCGGCTCGGTTGCGCGCTGCGCCCCACACGCTCTTCCGGGCGTCGATGCCCGATCCGGCGGTGCGTTACACGGTTGCGCGCCGCGTCGCCGGTGTCGGGAGCCTCGGGCGACCGCGGTTCGTCGCGATTGCCGATTGGAACGGGGCGCAAATCGCCCGCGAAGCCAAGGCCGCAGTTCCATCGGCGGCCGCCTTTACCGGATCGGGGCGCGTGCGGGCGAACGATGCCGTGCGGCTGCTTGCGACGTCGGTGCGGGCTCCCGATCCGTGTTTCACCATCCGCGACGGCTGGCTCGTGCGGCGGCTCGCGCCGGACTGCACGCGCATCGAGATCGGCGACTTGCCTCGCAGGCGCGATGAAAAGAACCTTTTGCGCGCCATGGGCTGGGAAATCGGAAACGTGCATGTTCGCGGCGGTCGGACGCGGATTCTCGCAGATCTCGCTCGGCGCCCGCGCCAGTGGCTCCGCCGCGCAGCTGAGACGATGGCAGCGGCCACCTACGACGACTGGCTCGCGTGGCGGCGCGAGACCTGAGTCCAGGTGTGTACTGAAAACGTCATCCGTATTGATTAGCTGAAGGAATCGCCTAACGTCATTCTCGCGATGATCGCGCTGCTATTTTTTACTCTGGCCATCTTGGCCTCGCTATTCAAGTCGAACAGACGCCCTGAAGCAGAGAACGCAGCGCTCGCGTCCGATGCTTCATCGGCAAACCGCAGCATCTAACTGCCTCGCTCTTGCGATATCCGCATCACCGCCCTGTCCGTTGATTTTCAACTTCGCCCTTCCTCGGCGGCAGAAAGATATTGCATCGTTGGGGTTCAGTCGGATGGCCTCGTTGAAATCTGCGATGGCTCGGTCATAGCCGCCTTTTTTCTCATAAGCCAAGCCACGGTTGCTAAAGGCGGTGCCGAGCTTGGGGTCAAGTCGAATAGCTTCGGTGAAATCGGCGATGGCCCGGTCGTAGTCGCCTTTGTTGCCATAGACGATCCCTCGGCCACGAAAAGCTATAGCGTAGTTGGGATCTAGTCGAATGGCCTCGTTGAAATCGGTGATGGCTCGGTCGTTGCTGCCTTTTCTCTCATACACCAAGCCCCGATTGCCAAAGGCGAGCGCGTAAGTTGGATTCAGCCGAACGGCTTCGGTGAAATCGGCTATGGCACGGTCGTTGTCACCTTTATTGCCATAGGCGACGCCGCGGCTGAGAAAGGCGAATGCGTATTTTGGGTCGAGTCGAATGGCCTCGTTGAAATCGGCGATAGCTCGGTCGGGGTTGCCTTTTCGGTCATAAGCTAAGCCTCGGTTGCCAAAAGCAGGCGCATAGTTTGGATTCAGCCGAATCCCCTCGTTGAAATCGTTGATGGCTCGATCGTTGTCGCCTTTCGTCTCGTAGGTTAAGCCGCGACTATAAAAGGCAAGCGCGTACTTGGGATCGAGTCGAATGGCCTCGCTGAAATCGGCAATTGCCCGGTCGTACTCGCCCTTCTTGTCATAGGCTAACCCCCTGTTCCTAAAAGCGAGAACCGATTTCGGATCGAGTCGAACGGTTTCGCTGAAATCGGCAATAGCTCGCTCGTAGTCGCCTTTACTCCCATAAGCGATGCCTCGCTTGAAAGAAGCGAGACCCTCGTCGTTGGGGTTCAGTCGCATCGCCTCGCTTAAGGTCGCGATAGCATTGTCATAATTTCCAGCGTTGATATCTCTGTTGCTTTGGCTCACCAGCGTGGCGTAGCGCATTCGTGTCTCAGCTTCAGCTCGCTTGCGATCCTCCTCCGCGTTGAGCGAAGCGAGTCGCTGCTGTCCGGCTTCCGCCGCTGCTTTGGCCTTATTCTGGTCTTCTGCCTTGGCAGCAGCGATCCGCTGCTGCTCGGCTTCCGCGGCCGCTGCTTTGGCCTTCTTCTCGTCCTCTGCCTTGGCAGCAGCGATCCGCTGCTGCTCGGCTTCTTCAGCGTTGCGTTTTACTTGCGCCTCAGCCGCCGTCTTTGCCTGACGCTCCTGCTCCGTCTTGACCTCCTGTCGCGTCACCTCCCAGGGGGCCCACTCCGAAAGGTCTATCGAAGAGAGCCCAATCCAGCCGAGCAGCAGCAGTACTGCCGCAACGGCGCCCACGACCGCCTTCAATCGCCACCGACGCTGCCAGTCGAACTCACCACCTAGGGCCTCTTTTATTCTTTCGACCAGCGCCTCGGCATCCCGGCCAAAATGAAGTTGGCGGACCTCTACCGCCTGGCGGCGCGCGAGCGCTTTGAGAGAGTCTGGTAGTTCGCCCGCCTTCGGCATGCGTGCCCCCTCGACTAAAACAGGAATGACACGAATGTTGCGGGCAAGCGCTGTTGCGATCTCGATGACGACGAAGTC
>JBARNC010000022.1:0-1868 GCA_049802775.1 Pseudolabrys sp.
CGCGCTGCAGCAGCCGGCACGCGCCAAAACGCCAGCCGCCGGCGATCAGGCCGCCGGCAAGGCCGCCGCGGCGAGCTGCGGCGGATGTCACGGCGAGCTAGGCGTGAGCGGAAGTCCGGCGACACCGAGTCTCGCTGGACAGGACGCCCAGTACCTTGCAGCTGCGCTGCAAGCCTACAAGAGTGGTTCGCGCGCTGACGAGACAATGAAAGGTATGGTCGCGTCGCTCGACGACAATGTGATGAAGAACCTGTCGGCCTTTTACGCGGCGCAGGAACCGAAGGCGCCGAACGTGCGCAAGCCACTAACGACGGACGAATGGACTCAACGATGCGACCGTTGCCACGGCCTCAACGGCAACAGCACCGATCCGCGATTGCCGGCTCTGGCGGGACAGCGCGTAGACTATCTGGAGAAGGTCCTGCATGATTATCGAACGGGCGCGCGTAAGAGCCCACAAATGGCCGCAATGGCCGATGTGCTGACCGAGCAAGATATCGAAGGCCTTGCGGCCCATTATGCGCACCAGAAAGCGCGCTCCGTCGTGTTCGTGCCTCTGCCAAGCAAGTGAAGTGGAGGAACCAATGGAATCGAGGATGAGTGATCTTCCGCTGCACCGGCATTACCTTCATTATTCGGAGTTGCCGTATAGCCAGCGCGTTCTTTATACAGCGACGCTTCTCATCCTCGGCATGGGCTATTTGTTCGCCTTGCTTAACCTGTATTTCACATACGCCGGACGGGCGGGGGGAAATCCAGTTTTGCTAACGTATGAGGATATTGTCGTCGCCTATTCCGGCAGCGGCAAAGGCTCGCGACTGGAAGCGGCCTTGCGCGGACCGATGTCGACCATGCTGCCGGCGGACGAGCGCAATGCCGTACTCACGTGGGCGGCTGAAGGCACCGGACGTCCGGTATACGAAAAGACGGTCGCACCGCTGCTCGAAAAACGGTGCTCGGCCTGCCATGACGGCAGCAACCCGCATCTGCCGAATCTAATTGGATTCGATAATCTGAAGAAAGTGACCGAGAAGGATACTGGCGCCAATATCGCCACGTTAGTCCGCGTGTCGCACATCCATCTGTTCGGGCTGACTTTCATTTTCTTCATTGTCGGGCTCATGTTCAGTCACGCCTATTTGCGACCGGTATGGCTGAAATGTACCATCGTCGCATTACCCTTCTTCGCGATCGTGTGCGATGTGAGTTCTTGGTATTTTACCAAGCTCTATCATCCGTTCGCCTGGGTCGTGATCGCGGCCGGTGGCCTGATGGGAATGTGCTTTGCCTTCATGTGGCTGGTAACGATGTATCAGCTGTGGTTTTCCTCACCTCCGCCAATGGTCAGGGAAAGAGAGCGCGTCGATATTCCGGTTATTGGCTGAGGCCCCGCCAACAAGAGACCTGGTCGGTCTTAATCGTCCAATCTTCACTCGACTTGGGTCGTGAAAGATAAGGACGGCGCCGCTCCGCGCGATCGAATTATTCAATCACCGCAATCCCAGTCGATTTTGTCGGTCGGGAAGATCGGGTGAGCCTTTCTGGCGCGAAAAAGACAGGCACCTTGACCTAAATCAAATCGGATCGGTCATTAGCGTTTACAATTTTTCATCGCTTCGTGGCGCGAAAAGAGGCCGTAGCCGATTCGATGGGTTTGTCCGCTAAAGCTTTCCTCGCGCATGGAGGCCAATAAAAAATTCGGGGTGTTGCCAGGGAACGCTAAGAGACGGGAAGGCCATGCCGCGCCACATCGTTCGACTCCTTCTGATTATGGTCGGCTTCGGTGTGTTGGCATATGGGGCGAAACAGTTTTTTACAGTCAATTCATTTTATCAGTACGGACACTACCGAGGTAATTCAGTGGCGGA
>JBARNC010000023.1:0-1729 GCA_049802775.1 Pseudolabrys sp.
TGCTCGGCACATCGCCAACGATGGACTGGTGGCATTTCATATGAACAGACGCTCGCCTGATGCATTTGGCTTTATGCTGTTCAACCTAGCACATTTGAGGCCGAAACCGTGATACCGGCTGATGTCCGCTTTTGGGGTCATTCGCGACCTAACTGGGCAAGGCCGACGCTCGTATTTGTCCGCTGTTACTCCGAATGTGTTGCAAAACTATTTTGACGGTCAAAACAAAGCAACAATGATTCAAGAACGAATGCAGACACGCAATATTGATTCAAAGAAACGTTCAGGCGGATTCGATTGTTGCGCTCTCGCAATGCAGCGAAGAGTTTTGCAACACATTCACTCCAATAACGGACAAACGCCAGTGCGGTTTGATTGTCCGTTAAGTGCCAAATGCGGACATCCCGATGTTCTATTTGATAACCTCGTCGGCGCGTACGAGCAGCAGCCGCCGGACGTGGCTTAGGCTTTCTCGTTGCCCGTTAGTTCGGATAGCGTATCCGAGAACGATAGCACCACCGCCGACTGCTATCGAAACGATCCAAGGGGTTGCGTCGTGGTGCGGATCGAAAGCCGCGAAGCCCAATAAAAGCGCCGCAAGAGCGTAGCTGACCCAAACCACCAAGTTTGCCAAGTCGCGCTGAGATTGATTTGCCGTGAGGGTCCCCCGAGGCGTCTATCGTGAATTTGTAGCGAGTAGTCATGGCAAAGCTTAGGCTTTGTCGATGTCAATGTGGGTGATGGGAGGGCGGGATATCATTATAGCAGCCGCATTTTTTGCATTTTACCACGAGGTCTCGCACTTGCTTGTATTCGACAGTTTCCAAAACGCTGGTTTCACACTCGCCACATAGGTAAGTCATATTCCCGTTGCCTTTAATGACGGGGCCGAAGTTGCGGGCGGCTTGTCTTATTTGATCGGGCGGCTTTGAAATTACCCTCATGTGGGTGTAACGCACCGTGTTCTTTGGCAACATTGTTTAGCCCTAGTAGCCTCTCCTGAGCAGCCGATGATGCCCGATTCGCAATCCATTTGACCACCAGCGGGCGAGCAGCGTCCGGATGTTGCTTAAGCTTCGGTTGGTTTGCTCAACCCTTAAAATCTTTCATCGCCTGTTCGCGACTAATTGAGTATCCGTGATTGTAGACTGAAGGCGGCTGAGAACGCGCGGTTATCGTCCAGAACCAAGGCGGTCCTTCGGGCGTTTGCGGGTGCCGCATGATCCGGCCAGGCCCAGTTACCACCGGACCGTCTGATTCACCATTTCATGCTGTTTGCCTTGTGGTACGGCCGGAAACGCGCAAAGGTTGTTCCGGGCAGCGGGGGTTTTTCGGACCGTGTCGAGTGTTGCGACGCTTTCAGCGCAGAAAGCCGAAGAAGGGCTGCTTGCCTGTTCGTCGGACATAAACGGTTCGGTCCTCGACGACACAGTTATTCAAAAGAACTGCTCCAGATCAGCATCGACGGCCCCGCAGCGGCAAGCTCGAAGTGGCCGCCGTTTCAATCTACCACGCCACCTAAGCAAATTGAACTTCCATCAGCGAGTATAGGAGTAGGGAGAGCAAAATGTTCGGAAAATCCAAAGGCAATGCGGCAGACACCAATCGAGACTCGTCATCGGCGCAGGAGGTGAAACGCTCCACTGGTGGACACTTGGCGGCGCCGGCGGCGCCAGAAGCGACCTCCTCCATCAGTTCGGGCCTTTCGATTGTCGGCAAGATTGTTGGC
>JBARNC010000024.1:0-1769 GCA_049802775.1 Pseudolabrys sp.
TGCGTGAGGCTGGCCCTGGATTGTAGAATTGATTGGGCTCGCAAAAGCCGCCGATGCCGCTGACCGTCGCCATGCATTGCTGCCAGGTGAAAAAGCCGCAATTCGTGCCGCCGTGACGGCTATAGACGGCGCACCACCGAGTATTATCGATGGGCAAGGCGCTGGCGGGCAGTTGCGCCAACACTACCGTCGACAGCACGAGTGTCGCGAACACGATGGTTCCGGGGCGCATCGCAATTCTCCTTTGATGGTTGTGCGGCCGAAAACAAACCAAGTGCAATATTAGTTCACCGGCGCAAGCTAAGGCCAACTGGCAGGTTTCAAAAACGCGTGAACCGTGCGGTCTGGACGCTTGGCGCTTCGGCCGCGTGAAATTAAGCCGGTGCAACTTCTTCAATCAGCGTCGGGTCATCGCTCGGCGCCCGTGAACTGTTAACCCGCCTCGACACTGGCCATGCTTGCAAATGGTCGTTCACCGCTGGCTTGAGCAAATCGGCTCCTGCTTTACCTGCTAGCCACCCATCAAAATCCTTTGGCTGCAAAAGTACGGGCATGCGGTCATGTATCTTGCTCGCAAGATCATTGGCGTCGGTAACTATCATGGTGCATGACCTAAGCGGCAGTCCAGTCTCTATATCTTTCCATTCATCCCAAAGTCCGGCCATTGTCAGCGGCGAGCCGTCCTGCGCTGTGTAGTAATGGGGCTGCTTTCCGGTTGGCGTGTTTTGCCATTCGTAATAGCCGGAGGCTGGGACTAAGCAACGATTGCGTTTGAATGCATCGCGAAACATCGGCTTCTGGGCCACTGTCTCGGCTCGTGCATTGAATGTGGATGGCGTTTCCTTGAGCGTCTTTTTCCACCATGACGGCACCAGCCCCCATCGAATAGGCACAAGCTCACGCTTGCCCTCGCGCTCGATAACCGCGTCAATTGTATCTGTGGGGCAGATGTTATAGCGGGCCGGCAAATTACGTTCGGGTGTTGCCGGAACGCTCAAACGATATAACGCGACAATCTCGCGCCAGGTCAGCCGATTGGTGAAACGCCCACACATAATTAAAATTACTAGATGCGCGTCGGGAGCGGCCCAAATTGGGGTTTTGCCTTACTGATGTGACCCGCGAGGGGCCGCTCCCAGCGTGGCGTCGCAAATCCGCCGCTACGTTAGCGCCCGAACGCCTGCGCTAACGGTTCCCGCGGCTTTTCTGACCCGGTGGTAACATACAAACCTCCGCGTCTGGTTTTGCACCCACATATTGAAGAAATTGGGGTGGATCCTTTGCTCTTTCAAGCCGCGCGCGTGATCGGTTAAGCATAAGTAACAGACCGGGCGCGAATGGCGCGCCCGGTCTTACTGCTAAGTCAGCGTATCGGCTCTTAGTCGCAAACGCGATGGGAGCGGAAGATTACGTTACCCGACGGGGTTATCACGCGTTCACGGATAAGCCGGCAATCACCGGGCACATAATCATACGCGTGGTAATAACGGCCGTCCCAATAGGGACCGCCGATGCCAACACCAAACGGCCCAACTTGTACACCGATCTGAGCGTTGGCCGGCGTTAGAGTCGCCGCGCCTGCGATTGCGAGCGCCGACGCTGCAAAGAGAATCCGTTTCATAGTAACCTCCTCTCTTGTGCGGGGCGTCAACGTCTGACCACACGGGCGTGTTTCGTTTGTTACAGGAATTTTAGGTTCCAAGAACATCTGACCCACAAAAATGTCTTAGTTCCCACGCGTCTTGGTAAATAGGCGAACACTACGGAAC
>JBARNC010000025.1:0-7358 GCA_049802775.1 Pseudolabrys sp.
GTCCTACGAATTCCGCACGCTCGGCCTCGGCTACGCCAACATCGGCGGCCTGCTGATGACGTCTGGAATCCCCTATGACTCGGACGCCGGCCGCGCCATCGGCGGAGCGCTGACCGCCATCATGACCGGCGTGTCCTATGCGACGTCGGCCGAAATGGCCGAGAAGCTCAGGCCCTTCCCCGGCTACAAGAAAAACCGCGAGCACATGCTGCGCGTGATGCGCAATCACCGCCGCGCCGCACTTGGCGAACGCACCGGTTATGAGAAAGTCGCGACGCCGCCTGTTCCGCTCGACCACGACGCCTGTCCCGATCAGGCGCTGATTGCCCACGCCAAGGCGGCCTGGGACCGCGTGCTCGCGCTCGGCGAGAAGCACGGCTACCGCAATGCGCAGGCAACCGTGATTGCGCCCACCGGTACCATCGGCCTGGTGATGGATTGCGACACCACCGGCATCGAGCCCGACTTCGCGCTGGTAAAGTTCAAGAAGCTCGCCGGTGGAGGCTACTTCAAGATCATCAACCGCGCCGTGCCGGAAGCGCTGCGCACCCTCGGCTACAGCGAAGCCGACATTGCCGAGATCGAGGCTTACGCGGTCGGCCATGGCACGCTGGCGCAGGCGCCCGCCATCAATCACACCACGCTGATGGCTAAGGGCTTCACCCAAGAGGCCATCGCGAAAGTCGAAAAGGCGCTGCCCACGGCCTTCGACATCAAGTTCGTCTTCAACAAGTGGACGCTTAGTGAAGAGTTCTGCCGCGACAAGCTCGGCATCTCAGCCGAAGACCTTGCCTCGCCTACGTTCGACCTCCTCGTCGCGCTCGGTTTCGGCAAGCGCGAGATCGAGGCCGCCAACATCCATGTCTGCGGCGCCATGACGGTGGAAGGCGCGCCGCACCTGAAGGCCGAGCACTATCCGGTGTTCGACTGCGCCAATCCGTGCGGCCGCACCGGCAAGCGTTTCCTTTCGGTGGAGAGCCACATCAAGATGATGGCGGCGGCGCAGCCGTTCATTTCCGGCGCCATCTCCAAGACTATCAACATGCCGAACGAGGCGACGGTCGAGGATTGCAAGGAAGCCTATTTGCTCTCCTGGAAGCTGGCGCTGAAAGCCAACGCGCTCTACCGCGATGGTTCCAAGCTCAGCCAGCCGCTCAATTCACAGCTGATCGCTGACGAAGAGGACGAGGAGGACACCGTCGAGGCTTTCCTCGAGCGTCCCGCGGCAGCGCGCGCCACAGCGCTCGCCGAGAAAATGGTCGAGAAGGTCGTCGAGCGTATCGTGGTGATGCGCGAGCGCGAGCGCATGCCCGACCGCCGCAAGGGCTACACCCAGAAGGCTGTCGTCGGCGGCCACAAAGTCTATCTCCGCACCGGCGAATATGACGACGGCCGGCTGGGTGAGATCTTTATCGACATGCACAAGGAAGGCGCGGCGCTGCGTTCCATCATCAACAATTTCGCCATCGCGGTGTCGCTCGGCCTGCAATACGGCGTGCCGCTGGAGGAATATGTCGACGCCTTCACTTTCACCCGCTTCGAGCCGCAAGGCCCGGTGCAAGGCAATGACTCGATCAAATATGCGACTTCGATCCTTGACTACGTGTTCCGCGAGCTCGCCGTTTCTTACCTGGAGCGCTTCGACCTCGCCCATGTGGACCCGAGCGAGGCCGGCGGCTTCGACGCGCTCGGCAAGGGCGTTGAGGAAGGCAAGCCCGCGACCAACTACGTGTCGAAGGGCCTGACGCGTTCGCGCTCGGATCGTCTCTCCGTGGTACGCGGCATTCCGGCGCCGGCGGCCGGCGGCAATGTCACCGCCATCGCAGCGGTCGGCGGCGCGCGGGCCGAGGTTGCCGGCACCACCGCGCTCAAGGCCGAGCCGGAAGCCAAGCTCTCGCCGGCGGAGCAACTCGAGCAGCGCATCGATCCGCAGGATGCGCGTGCGCACGCCAAGGCGGCGGCCTCCGAGAAGCGCGCCGAGGCGCGCGCCAAGGGCTATGAAGGCGAGGCCTGTGGCGAATGCGGCAACTTCACGCTGGTGCGCAACGGCACCTGCATGAAGTGCGACACGTGCGGTTCAACAACGGGGTGTTCGTGAGTAGTTCGAAAAGCACCAGAGACATGGAACGCGCACAAGCCGCGTTTCACAAGAAGGAAGTTCAGGCGCGCGAGGGAGCTTCCGCCACGGCCGAATACAAGGCCGCCGGGCAGGCTGAGCGCGCCAAGACCGAACGCCTGCGCGCATTGCGGCTCGCCAAGGAAGCGGCCGATCGCGAAGCCGCAGCGAATGCACCGCCGCCTGCGGCAAAGCCACCGGCGAAGGCCAAGGCAAAGAAAAAGCCGAAGTAAGTGTGCCGGCAGAGAGGCGACTGTCCGCTTTGAACCTAAGTGACGTCGCGACTAACTCGATACCCTATTATTTAACATCGATTTCGCTCCACTCGGGGCGCGATCTGGCACGGCTTTGTGTTCACGGCCGCGTTCTGCCATCGCGCGGCCGTGCTGACGTCCGTGGCGGCATAGCAAATTCCGCCCTCGGAGAACAGAAACTTCGGATGATAGCGACAGCGATTTTATCGACGGCACTTATATATTTGCCGTCAAACAGGAGAATGTCGAAGCTGGCCGCGAAGGCCAGCGTGGCCCAATAAGCGCAGCATATGAATATCGTTGTCCTCAAAAATTAAGATGTGTTTGCTTGCACTGTTAGGATCTAAATCGAGCCTAATTATTTCCCGGGGTGATAAAGAGGCGGCAAAATCGGGTCAATCCGTTTGGATTGACTGCGGCTGGCACGCCCAATTCCACCGTTGACCCAAATCAAAACCTCGCCTTTGGTTTGGGGTTCTTATGGTGTTTAGCTTTTGAGGAGAACGCTATGGCGATCACTCACGCGCACGCGCGGCTCAGCATCAGCGGTTTAGGTTGGGGCTTTTCCGCCGCACTGGTCGTGCTCTTTGTGCTTTGCATGCTGGCAGCGTTGTTCATGCCAGTGCGTCTCGCCCACGGCTGGGTAACCCTGTTTTCGGACGCACCGATCGATTCCTCACGCGTATGGGTCGATGGGCTGATCTGGAGCATCGTTGTCGGATGGTTACTCGCGCTGGTGTTCGGCACGATCTACAACTGGATTGTCGCGAGCCGCGCGGTGGAATTGTTCCACGGCTGACGGACGCGGCTCCGCACCAAGAAAGACGTGGATAGCCGGTCAAGCCCGGCCATCGGGATCACCTGCCCCAAGATCGACTTCGCTGCATCCGAGGCCAGGAACCCGCAAGCTGCGCGATATCCTTCGGGGCGATCATTGGCCTCTGGTTTCCATCGAGGAAAATAGTCTAAATAAAAGCAAAGAGGTGAGGCAATCGGATGAAGCGGGGAAAGCTCATAACCTTGAGTTACGCGATCGGGCTGATGCTCATTGCGTTTCCCTCGTCATCAGTGAATGCGGAGCAGTCACCCGGCAAACAGTGCGTCTCTGTTTCCAAGCAGGAATACGACAGCGCCAAAAGGCAAAATTTGCTGCGTACGCGGTTTAGTGCGTATGTGAGAACGGGCCGGCTTGGGCGGCGCTCCTACTGGTATTGTCACTCATAACGCGCAATGAGCGATTCTGACCGCGCCAGCGAACCCTCAGGCCTTCTGCCGGTCGTTATCGATCGGGATGACCTGCCCCGAGATCGACTTCGCCCCATCCGACGCCAGGAAAACCGCAAGCTGCGCAATGTCCTTCGGATCGATCATTGCCTTGATCGATGACGCCGCCAGCGCGTCGGCCTTCACGTCTTCCAGAGACAGACCGCTGATCTGCGCGCGTCCTTGAAACACCCGCACAATACGGTCGCCCTCGACCGCCCCGGGCGCGATTGCATTGGCGCGGATGCCCCATTCGCCAAGCTCCATCGCCAGCGTCTTGGTGAGTCCGATCACGCCCCATTTGGTCGCCGCGTAAGGGCTGCGGTTGGGAAAACCGTAACGCCCCGCGATCGACGACATGTTGATGATGCAACCGGCCGTCGATTTTTTCAGGTACGGGATGGCAAGCCGCGACACGTCGAACATGGCGGTAAGATTGATGGCGACCACTTTGTCCCAGTCGTCCGGCGGATATTCGGCGACTGGCAGCGTCAGGCCCGCAATGCCGGCATTGTTGATGAGTACGTCGAGCCCGCCGAGCGCGGTGACCGCCTCTGGCACCATGCGCTCGATCTCGGCGCGGCTCGCCATATCGCAACGTCGAGCGATGATGCTGGGGATTTCCTTGGTAATCGCGGCAAGCGCCTTGCCGTCGATGTCGCAGACGAAGACCTTGGCGCCTTTCGCGGTAAAGGCACGCGCAAACTCGCTGCCGATGCCGGCAGCGCCGGCGGTGATCAACACCCGTTGCGGCGGCATAGTTCTCCCTTTTTTCAGTTTTTGTTTAGCTCCGGCGCGTCTCAGTTTTACCATGAAATAAGCGGCCCACTGCGCCCTGCACATCATCGGGCTTCGTTGCGAAAGGTCCTCAATGCCGCAGAAGCTTTCCGGCGTTATCGCCGTTGCCGCATGGCTTCTGCTGGCGGCGGCAGTAGCGGCGGAGCCCGCGCCCACAGCTCCCATCCATAAAAAGCGGCATGTGACCCGTCACTGGCACGGCTACGGCTTTTTGCCAGGCTATCGCCCGCCGGAAGTGGTCGAGCGCGAGCGCGCGGTGCACTATTACAGGCTGTACGGCCCACAGTATTACGGCCCGGCCTGGCCGGGCTTCTATCGTGGGCGCTGGAATGGCGGCGGCTTCGGCCCCTGCTGGACGCAGACGCCGATTGGTCCGATGTGGAACTGCGGCCACTGATCGATGCCGGCTCACGCTGCCAATTAGCGCTTCGCCGCACCGCACCCGGGACACGAGACCGACAATGATTGGCCCGCGCATTCACCCAGCAAAGGCCCGAATCGGCTAATCTCGTTAACAGCGATTGGGTTTGTCCTATTGCGCACCGGGGCAGCTTAGCCCCGGAGTGGGTTTGTATTGAAATGACGTGCTTTGGAGTGACATGAATTGCGGTGCAGTGCCGTGAGTTGGCCACACCATCGAGGGAGCTCCACGACATGGCGAAGAAGCGAAAGGCAGCCAGGAAACGGGTGACTCGCAAACCGGCACGCAAACGGCGCGCCAGCAGCCCAGACACCACCATCAATACGCTTGTCATTCTGGTGGTGATCGTGATCGTGCTCGGCGGGCTGTATCTCTACGCGCAGAACAAGAAGCAGGCCGCGCTGTGGCCTGGCCTAATGCAAAAGGTCGAGACGCTGATCGCGCCTAAGCCCACAACATTGACAATCGCTCCTCAGGCGACGGCAATCGCGCCGGCGCCTCAGCCCGCAGCAGCTATATCTGCGCCTTCGCAGAGCATAAACCGCCAAACTCCCTGACAATTCAGTGGTTTGGCTTTCAAGTCCACCCGCCCTCGTGTTGCAGCATGTCGCAACAGTTCTCCTTGTGTTTCAACGATTCCCAATGGCTCCCGGCAACTCCGTGCAACATGCTTGCAACATGAAGTCTCACCGCCGCCCTTGCAAAGCATCGAGGCTCTGGCGGCGGGGCTTGATCACCGGTCGCGACTGTTAGGCCCACCGGCACTACGATCTGGCCGTCGCCAGATCGGAACCGAGGAAGGCGCGACCGGTGGGGCCGCAGTGCACCACCCTGCGGCACCCTAATCGCGCGCCGCGTTAGCGATTGACGGTCGTGCGACCAGACTGGTTAAGCGAGTTCAGTACGTTTGGTTTCGTCGGCAGCTATGGATTTTTCCATAGCTCGGGCTATATCGTGCGCGATGTTGTGGCGTGGCCGTAACTTACGGGTCGGCCAAAAAATGCGCCTGCCGCCTTCATTCATCCTTGCCGTCCGACCGTTGCGAAGCGCCCACCGCGCAGCGGCAATTGGAAAGCACAATGCGTAAGTTTTCAATTGCTCTCACTACTGCAACTGCTGTGGTTACGGGCGTGAGCCTGTTCGGAGGGAACACTTTGGCGGCCGTAGTTGCTGCTCCTAAAGGCATCCTTGCCACAGCCAATACCCTGAATCCCGTGCAGACCGTGCAAGTCTACGTTTGGGATGGAAGGCGATACTGCTGGTACTGGGATGGAAGGCGATACTTCTGGTACGTGGATCACTGCGTCGAGCGTCGGCGGATCGAGCGCCGTGAGCAACACATGGAGCGTAAAGGGCTTCGGATCGAGGATCAATTTGAGCTACGGTGATCATCGCGCATTTAGGGGCGCCGTGGCGCACATTCGCCCTCCGGCGAGACCCACAAGGGTGCCAACAGTTTTCTATGCTCGACACGCTTCCGGCACGTTTCAAGCGCACAAGGCAAGTGCCGGTCGTCGGCGGTGAGGCTGCTATCTCAGGGACGGACGGTAGCCTTGTTGTCTGTAAGGGCGTCGGCGACCGGCTCGCACTTGAGCTCCTGATAGGGCCACCCCGCGCGGCGCGCCATATCAGTTTCGTCAACGGTGGCTGCGGTGCTCAGCCACGCGATAAGCGCAAGGGCACGTTTAAGGGCGGCGGCGTAGGTATGCGGGACCGGATAGGCAACTTTCATTAAAAGCGTATAGGTCGGAGGGTTCTTGTCGGCCACCCCGGCAAAGGCCGACATTTGCCGGCCGCGCAACAAGCCGTACCGGGCCTTGAAATATCGCCCAAGCAGACAATCCCCAATATCTATCCAGGGATAGGACGATTTGGCAGGTTGCTTTTCCAGCCACGAAATGAGCGATTTCAGCTCGCGCTCGGTTTCTGTTTCCTCGCGGACGAATTGCGTTTCCCATTTCGGATCATAAAGCATCGCTCGCTCCCGCGGGGTCCGATGTCGTTGTCACCGAACGTGAGAGGCCGCGCCCAGTGAGTCGGACACGGCCTCCGCTCCTCACTCTCACATACATACCCTTCTCTAAATGGCGTCCACTGAAGGTCGGGGGGGACGGGGGTGCCCGCAGGGACGCCAGTAAGCTAACGCCGCAAACGCTCCAAAGTTTCTAGGGTGAAAAAGCATAAGCGACAATTGTGAAATGGCCGCCGGCGCCGGACGAGCCCACTTTAAGGGATGTAACTAGTGTCGATTAATTTCCAAGAGGAATGTTGCAGCGCAAAACCCGGTTGTGTCGGGACAGCCCAGCGGTTGGCCGCCCACAAAAAAGCCCCCCATGTGCGCCGCAAAGACCCGTCCCCAATCGCGGAAAAGAGCCAGTGGCATTTTGAACGGAAGTAAGGCGCTTCAGGGGGCTGTTTCCCCGACAGCCCTTCTTCTTGGGGCCGCTGGTCCCATTGGCACTTTGCACCACCGATGTGGTCGTTTTTGGCCAAAATTCCTCAACAA
>JBARNC010000026.1:0-7972 GCA_049802775.1 Pseudolabrys sp.
TGACCCAAAGATGGGGTAATCGGCCGGCGTTGTTGTGGATAGCTGAAGATTTTGGGTGTTGCGCTTCAGGCTGATGGTGAAACGAGGTCCGTAGTTACGGCCTCAAGCATCAGAAGGAGAAGCGCAGCATGGACCATTTTGCTGGACTGGACGTTTCAGTCAAGGAGACGAGCGTCTGCATTGTGGATGATACAGGCAGGCTCGTGCGGGAAGTGAAGGTGGCGAGCGAGCCGGAAGCGTTGTTGGCAGCGCTGACGAACTCTGGCTACCACTTCCAATCGGGTGCCCCGGTCGATCCAAACAAGTTGTCGGCAATCGCAGCCGCGAGCGTTATGAACAAATCCTGCGAATGCACATTCTGCCGACATTGGGCGACCTCAAATTGCAGGACATCGACAGCGTTGAAATCGACAAGCTGTATGCCAGCCTTGAGGGCAAGATTGCACCGCGTTCCGCTCGACAGGTCCATTCTGTGCTCGGTGCTCTTTTGGCGACGGCGTTGAGGACCAAAAAGATTGCCGTCAATCCAATGGCGCATATTACGAAGACACCATCGTCTGGTGAGAGTGATCACGGCATTGCGCTTGATGATGACCAGCTCCGCAAACTGGTACAAGGTTTCAAGGGCAATCAGTTATACGGGATCGTGAGCGTTGCGGCATTTACCGGAATGCGCCGCAATGAAATCCTTGCCCTGCGGTGGTCCGACCTCGATGCCGCAAAGAAAACGCTGCGGATTGAGAGGGCGCTAGAGGAAACCAAGCAACACGGTATCCGCTTCAAGGGCCCCAAGAAGGAAAGCCACAAGCGCACCATCACGGTTGACGATGATCTTCTGGCGCTGCTCCTGGCGGAGCGCGAGAAGCACTTACGGCTGATCGCCGGTGTGCCGGAAGGCGTTGCGGTCGATCTTGGCTTAGTGCGGCTGCCCGAGCGGGCCCTGATGTTTCCCAATCTCCTGGTTGAACTTACAACGCCGCGCTTCACTCGGCAGACCAGCACCATATTCATCCGCAGGGCGAGCAAGCTCGGCTTCAAGGGGCTTCGCTTTCACGATCTGCGGGGAACCCATGAAACGCTGCTTCTCGACAATGGCGTGCCGGTACATGTGGTCGCTGCCCGGTGCGGCCACGATCCTGCGACGCTGCTTCGGTCTTATGCCAAGAGGACACGCAAGGCTGACACATCAGCAGCCAGCGTCATCGGCAGCATTTCAAAGGGTATACTCGGGAACTGATTCCAATTGGGTCCAAATTGGGTCCAAATTCACCCTATGTTCACTTGCAAGGCCTAAAGAACCGCGTAGTTAGTGGATTTCAGATGCCTCAGATGCCGATCACGCTGCTCGACATCATCCTTTTGGCGGTCATGTTGATCTCGGGGCTGCTCGCCATGATCCGAGGCTTCATGCGCGAAATCCTGTCGATCGGGGCTTGGGGCGCGGCCGCACTGGTTACGCTTTATTCGTATGGTCGGGTACTGCCGTTAGCGAAGCAGTATTTCAGCAGTGACATGGTGGCGGCCGGCGTTTCCGCTGGCGGTGTGTTTCTCGGCACCCTGCTTATCGTGTCGATTATCACTGCGCGCGTTTCCGACATGGTCCTTGACAGCCGGGTCGGTGCGCTCGATCGCACGCTTGGTTTCCTTTTCGGCCTCGGCCGCGGCCTGATCATCGTCGTCGTCGCATTCCTGTTTTTCGCCTGGCTGGTGCCTGATCGCAGCCAGCCGGAGTGGGTACGCGGCGCCAAGTCAAAGCTTGTGCTGCAAAATACGGGACAATGGTTGATGTCGATGTTGCCGGATGACCCCGAAAGCACCATCTTAATGAGGCTGAAAAAGCCGAAGCCGGAAGACCAGGATGCGCCGGATACCAATCCCGACCAGCGCTCGGAATTGCCATTGACGCAACCCAAGGCAAGCGGAACGCGATAGCGATGCACAACTCCCCGCAGGATCTCGTGCCCATCGCCGATGCGGAGCTCGATCGCAACGCCGACCGCCTGCGTGAGGAATGCGGTGTGTTTGGCATTTTTGGCCACCCTGATGCAGCCGCTATTACCGCGCTCGGTCTGCACGCGCTCCAGCATCGCGGCCAAGAGGCCGCCGGCATCGTGTCCTTCGACGGTAAGCGCTTCCATTCGGAGCGTCGCCTTGGGTTGGTTGGCGACGCTTTTGCCCGGCGGGAGGTGATTGATCGATTGCCCGGCAATTCCGCGATCGGCCATGTGCGTTATTCAACCACCGGCGAGACTGTTCTGCGCAATGTGCAGCCGCTGTTTGCGGAACTCGAAGGCGGCGGCTTCGCTATCGGCCACAACGGCAATCTCACCAATGGCATCAAACTGCGGCGCGACCTCGTGCATGAAGGCGCGATGATGCAGTCGACCACCGACACCGAGGTGATCCTGCATCTGGTCGCACGCGCGCGCCGCAACCGCTTCGTCGACCGGTTCATCGAGGGCTTACGCCAGCTCGAAGGCGCCTATGCTTTTGTCGGCCTTACCAACAAGAAACTGGTGGGCGCACGTGATCCGCTCGGCATTCGCCCGCTGGTGATCGGCAAGCTCGACGGCTGTCCCATTCTAGCTTCCGAAACTTGCGCACTCGACATCATCGGCGCACAGCACGTGCGCGACGTGGAAAACGGGGAAGTTGTCATATTCGACGAGGAAGGCGCGCAGTCGCATAAGCCGTTCCCGCCGATGGCGCCGCGGCCCTGCATCTTCGAATACGTCTATTTCTCGCGGCCGGATTCGATCGTTGGCGGCCGAAACGTCTACGACGTGCGCAAGACCATGGGCGCGGAACTGGCGCGCGAAGCCGCGGCCAAGGCCGACGTGATCGTTCCGGTGCCGGACTCAGGCGTACCGGCAGCAATCGGCTTTGCGCAGGAATCCGGCATCCCTTACGAACTCGGCATCATCCGCAACCACTATGTCGGCCGCACCTTCATCCAGCCGACGCAGTCGATCCGCGATCAAGGCGTACGCATGAAACACTCTGCCAATCGCGCCGTGGTTGCCGGCAAACGGATCGTTCTGGTGGATGACTCGATCGTGCGCGGCACGACTTCGCGCAAGATTGTGCAAATGATGCGTGACGCGGGCGCCAAGGAAGTGCACTTCCGCATCGCTTCGCCACCGATCACGCACCCGGACTATTATGGAATCGACACGCCTGAGCGCGACAAGCTGCTCGCCGCCACTCACGATCTCGAGGGCATGCGCAATTTTATCGGTGCGGATTCACTCGCGTTTCTATCGGTCAATGGCATCTACCGCGCCATGGGCTTCGAAGGCCGTGATCCGGCACGGCCGCAATTTACCGACCACTGCTTCACCGGCGACTATCCGACACTCCTCACCGATCTCGCCGCGCAAGAAACTAGCCCACGGCAATTGTCGCTTCTGGCGGAAGCTATGTAGCCGGCCTATCACCGTCGTTCGCGTATGGCCAAGCCCCTCTCCGACCGTATCGCGCTAGTCACCGGCGCCTCGCGCGGAATTGGCGCTGCGGTCGCGCTCGAGCTCGCAATAGCCGGTGCGCACGTCGTGGCGACAGCGCGCACGGTCGGCGGGCTGGAAGAGCTCGATGATAGAATTAAAGCAGCCGGCGGTTCCGCCACCCTGGTGCCGCTCGACGTCAAGGATAGCGACGGTATTGCGCGACTCGCGCTCGCCCTCAACGAACGCTACCAGCGGCTCGACGTGCTGATCGGTAACGCCGGCGTTCTTGGCCCCCTCTCGCCCCTCGTTCATGTCGAACCGAAAGATTGGGACAATCTGATCTCGGTCAATATCACCGCCAATTGGCAACTGATCTGCTACATGGACGCATTGCTCCACCGTTCGCAAGCTGGCCGCGCCGTATTCCTGACATCCGGCGTCGCCCACATGGGCAGAGCGTATTGGGGTCCCTACGCGGCCTCAAAAGCGGCGTTGGAAGTGCTGGTGCGTACTTACGCGGCCGAATGTGCGACCACCTCAGTACGCGCGAATTTGTTTGGGCCCGGTCCGACTCGCACCCGCATGTATGCCAGCGCTTTCCCGGGCATCGATCCAATGGCGCTGCCAACACCCGAGGAGGTCGCGAAGGCGATCCTTCCCCTATGCCTGCCAGAATGCGTCGAGACTGGGAAAATCTACAATTTCCGCGAACGAAGGTTTCTGGAATTTCAAGCGCCGACCTAATACCCGGGCTTAGTGCTTCCGCTTCGCGCGGCCTTTGAACGGATTGTCTTTCTCACGCAGCGCTAACCGGAGGGGGGTGCCGGGCAGATCGAACGTCTCTCGCAACGAGTTCAGCAGATATCGCTTGTAGGCGTCGGGCACCGCATCAGCGCGGGTGCAAAACACAACAAAGCTCGGTGGCCGGCTCTTGGCCTGGGTAATGTAGTTAAGACGAAGCGAGCGCCCCGAGACTGCCGGCGGCGGATGTGCGCTGATCGCGTGCTCAAACCAGCGATTGAGTGCACTCGTGGGGACGCGCTTATTCCAAATCTCGTAAGCACCGACGATCGCCTGCATCAGCCGATCAAGCCCCTCGCCACTGAGACCTGAGACCGCCACCAGGGGCACGCCCTTTAGCTGAGTGAGTTTCTCTTCCGCTTGCTCGCGCAGCTTGCCGATGGCCCCCGCCAACTTCTCTTTTAGATCCCATTTGTTGACCGCTATGACGATAGCGCGGCCTTCCTGCTCGACCAGATCGGCGATACGCTGATCCTGCTCTTCAAAGGCATTTTCCACGTCAAGGAGCACCACCACGACTTCGGCAAAGCGCACCGCGTTGAGTGCATCGGCAACCGAAAGTTTCTCCAGCTTCTCCTCGACGCGGGAGCGTCGGCGCAGTCCGGCCGTATCGTAGATACGAAACTTGTGACCCTCCCAATTGTGCTCCACAGCAATAGCGTCTCGGGTAATGCCAGCCTCCGGCCCCGTCAGCAGCCTCTCCTCGCCGATCAGCTGATTGATCAGCGTCGACTTGCCCGCGTTGGGGCGGCCCACAATAGCAACCCGGATTGGATGGTCCTGCTCTGGCGAAACTTCGGCCGACTGCTGCGTTGTTTTTTCAGGGAGCACAGCCCGCAGCGCGTCGTATAGGTCGGACATACCCTCGTCATGCTCAGCCGAGATCGATACAGGCTCACCGAGACCGAGTGCATAAGCCTCCAGCCGTCCCGATTCACCCGCCTTGCCTTCGCTCTTGTTGGCGATAAGCACGATTGGCTTGCCGGACTTGCGGGCGACATCAGCGAAAGCGTGGTCGGCGGGTATCGGCCCAGCGCGTGCGTCGATCATAAAGAATATCGCATCGGCTTGGCTGATTGCAGTTTCGGTCTGCGCCTGCATGCGGCCAGAAAGACTTTCGGGCGCCGGCTGCTCGAGGCCCGCGGTATCAATAACGGTAAACTCGATATCGCCGAGCCGCCCCTCGCCCTCACGACGATCGCGTGTGACGCCGGGCCGATCGTCGACCAAGGCCAAGCGCCGTCCGACAAGACGATTAAACAGGGTCGACTTGCCGACATTGGGTCGACCAACAATGGCAATGGATAAGCGCATAGCTAGCGGTCCGGCTCGCGTAATGCAGCGCAAGCTTCCCTTAGCCCACCACGCCTATTAGCGCGACAAAGAGCCGGGTTGCGGCGACGAAGGCCACTGCTCCGCAGTATTGGGTTGCCCCTGCGCGGGCCAAGGTGCCTGGCTCTGTTGTGCCGGTTGCTGGGCCTGGGGCCAAGGCGGGGGTTGCTGTTGCGGTGCAGGCTGCACGGTAAACTGGGTCGGCTGTGAGGCCGTGCGCGGCTTCGGCGGACGTTTCGGCTTGGGCTTGGGCTTGGGCTCCGGCTCGACCGCCGCAGTCTTCTTGTCCGCCTCGGTGGTCGGTGCTGCCGTTTGCGCGGTTTCAGGTAACGGCTGATTGCCCTTCACAAATTCCGGCGGAATTCCTTGTGTAACGCCCGGGACGCCACCAGGAAATACCTCCTTGCGCTCGCCCGGAAGCTTCTTCTTCTCGTTTAGGCCAAATACATCAAGCTTATCCATATCGAAATCCGAGCAAGCGGTCAGCACCGGCGCGAATGTAGCGAGCACAGTCAGTAACATGACCCGATGGATTGTTCGCATGCTCGATCCTCAGCTCTTGTCCTCAGCGGCGATCAATCCGGACAATACATCCGCCCGCGTGCGCGTGCCTACTGGTGATTCTGTATCGGTCGCGATCATGTCGAGATAACGTTTGGCAGCAGCAAGATCGTGGTTACGCCATGCTGATAGCGCGAGCAGTTCACGCGCGGTGTGGCGGAAGCTGCGCGTAGGTTCAGCAAGCGGATCGAGCCGCTTGCGCATGTCCGCCAAGGACGCTGTGTCTACCAGCAACATGCCGGCGCGCACAGCAGCGAGATCCTGCCAAGTCGCTCCGAGTGAGGTATCGGCTACAAGTTCATCATAGGCCTTTATGGCGTCCGCTGGCTTGATCTGTGCGAGTGCGCCGGCCGCGCGCATGCGCGCAAGCACGCGATAGCCTTCCGGCGCATCGACTCCCACTTTGGCGAAAGCAGCCTCGGCCTCCGCGTACTTGGCTTGTTCGCTCAAAGTGATCGCAGCCTCGAAAGCGGCGCCAGCAGCCGCGGCTCTCTTGGCCACCCAATACTCGTAGCCTCGCCAGGCCGTAATACCCACGACAATCAGAACGGCAACCGCGATCAAATAGATGCTGTAGCGATCCCACAGCTTCTTGAGCTGCTCGCGCCGAACTTCTTCGTCCACTTCATGAAAGATGTCGGCCACGATGGCTGCAAATCCCTTTTGGCCCACCCCGGGCCGAATTGCGCCGTAAACTAACGATGTGGCGCGCCTAAGGCAAAGCCAAAGCCGACAATCGTTAATATTTCAGGGCGTTAGCTCTTCTTGCTTTTCATTGGATAGACGTGCTCGGGGCTGGGAAAAGCACGCGCGCGCACCTCTGTGGCATAATCGGCAACCGCCTTCTCAATGCCGGGGCCAAGCGCACCGTAGCGTTTGACGAATTTGGGCACGCGCGGCGACAAGCCGAGCATATCCTCCAGCACCAAAATCTGCCCATCGCAAGCAACACTCGCACCGATGCCGATCGTCGGTATCGGAACTGCGGCGGTCAGTTTACGCGCAAGCGGCTCCGCCACCGCTTCAATCACCACCGAAAATGCGCCCGCTTGCGAAACGGCGATCGTATCTTCCTCAATACGCGCCCAGTCTGCTTCGTCGCGGCCTTGCGCCCGGAACGAGCCGATCGTGTTGATGGCCTGCGGCGTCAGCCCGACATGAGCCATCACCGGCACACCGCGTTCGGCAAGAAAGGTGATGGTCTCCGCCATCCGCTTGCCGCCTTCGACCTTGATTGCGCCGCAACCGGTTTCCTTCAGCACGCGCGCCGCGTTCATGAAGGCCTGCTCTTTCGACGCTTCGTAGGAAGCGAATGGCATATCTATAACCACCAACGCGTGTTTCGAGCCGCGCATCACGGCATGTCCCTGAAGGATCATCATATCTAGCGTGACGGGGACAGTGGTCTCGAACCCATGCATCACCATGCCGAGCGAGTCACCGACCAAAATCACATCGCAGTGTTTGTCGACGATGCGCGCGGTATGAGCGTGATAAGAGGTAAGGCAGACAATCGGCTCGCCGCCCTTGCGCGCGCGTATGTCGGGGGCGGTGAGTCGCCGGATCTCGTCTTGGGCTGACATCGTTATTTACCGAATACAGGCACGCCGATCACGGCGGGATGAAAGGCGTAGCCAAGCGCGATATAAATCACGATCCCGAGCGCAACAACGATCGCGTCATTGGTCCAACCGGCAGGTGCGGTCATGGGCCCAAGATCGTTGCGGCGTTTGGCGGCGATGCGGGCATAGACACCCCAGGCCAGGAACGTACCGAACAGCAATATCGACCCGAGATCGCCGCTGGAAATCAAATGGGCGAAGGCCCAGGTC
>JBARNC010000027.1:0-1920 GCA_049802775.1 Pseudolabrys sp.
GAAATGATCTCTGGCGGGGGCAGCGCCGGCTCGATGGGCGGCGCCGCCGGCGGTGGATTAGGCTTCTTTATTTGGAACTCTTATGTCGGCGGCTCCTACAACCAGATCGTTGCCGGCATGATCAGTATCGGCATTGCCGGTTACATGTCGAGCGCCATCCTGCGCAAGGTCGGGGAATGGATGACTCCCTGGCTCGCGGAAGGTTGAGGAAAAGCTGAACGAGAATGCAACATACGTCTCAAGCGCATGCGTCCGTTCTTCCCCGCTCCGCTGCGCCGACCGCGCTCGGCGGCCGGGTCGTCGTCAACAACGTGAGCAAGTCCTACGGCGCAGAAGCCTTCGCGAAGCAGGTTGTCCACACCTGCTCTTTCACCATCGAGCGCGGCAAGCTGACTGTGATGATCGGCCCATCCGGCTGTGGCAAGAGTACTTTGATCCGACTGATCGCCGGCTTCGAGCGTCCGAGCAGTGGGGCCATCAGCGTCGACGATAAGCTGGTGACCGGGCCGGGCGTCGATCGACTCGTCGTGTTCCAGGAGACCGCACTGTTTCCTTGGATGACGACCTTCGACAATATCATGTACGGCCCGCGCGCGCGGCACGAAGATACGAAGGAGATGCGCGAATTCGCGGAAACGCTGCTGCAGAAGGTCGGTCTTTCTGCTTTCCGCGGGAAATATCCCGCGCAGCTCTCTGGCGGCATGCAGCGTCGCGCCGAGCTGGCGCGCTCGATGATCAACCAGCCCAACGTCATGATACTCGACGAGCCGTTCCGCGGCCTCGACGCAATGACCAAGCGGCTGATGCAGGAATATTACGCGAACCTATACGACGAATTTCGCCGCACGACGTTCTTCGTTACGACAGACATCGACGAAGCAATTTACCTCGCCGACCGCATACTGATTATGACAAACATCCCGACGCAGGTCCGCGCAGTTATTGACGTCAATCTTCCGCGGCCGCGCCAGGTCGAGAACATTACCGAAAGCGACGAAGCCAACACGATTAAGATGCAGGCGCTCAGCCTGCTGCACGAAGAGGCGATGAAGTCTTTTGCCAGAGGCAGCAAAGCAGCCGCCGATTTCATCGACGCCTACTCGAAGCGTATGAACAAAAAATAAGAAGGCTGGCAACAACAGAAACGTTGCATAGCAGGCTTGCCAGCGTCCTAATTCAACTCGCCACGACTTCGGCGAAACCAGGCGTGATGGGATAGCCTAACATGCCTTCGAGGCGCGCACGCACCGCCGGCCAATCGTCGTCAATGATCGAGAAATAGACGTTGTCACGATTACGCCCGTCGGCATAAAGCATGTGCTTGCGGAAAATGCCCTCTTCGGTCGCGCCGATCCGCAAGATCGCGGCGCGCGACTTCGCGTTATTGACGTCAGTTTTGAGTTCGACGCGGCGGCACCGCAAAACTTCGATCGCGTACCAGAGCTGCAGCAGCTTGACTTCGGTATTGATGTGCGAGCGCTGGTGCCCCGTGCCAATCCAGGTCACCCCGATTTCCAGCCTGCGGTGCTCGGTGTCGACATGATGGTAACGTGTCGAACCGACGGCCTTTCGGGTCGGCAGATCGATGGTCGCGAACGGCAGCGCGGCACGTCGCTGTTGAGCCATCAATGCGGATTCGATGAAAGAGCGCATCGAGCCCGGCTGATGATGCGCTGTCGGCAGCCAGCGCCAGATCGCTTCATCGGCACCCGCTATCGCCAAATCATCGAGATGTCGCAGCGCCAGCGGCTCGAGCGCGACACGCGCCCCTGTAATCAGGACCGGCGTTAAAAAATCCATTGTCGTTCCTTACGAATGCTGAAGCACTGGTTCGGCAATCATTTTCGGAGGGGTTTTTTCCTTGTATCCGACCTATTCTGCAAACCGAAGGTGCTCTTTATATTATAGATGCTGCCATCT
>JBARNC010000028.1:0-3202 GCA_049802775.1 Pseudolabrys sp.
GGGGGTAAAGATGCCAACATCGTATTCCTCGCAAAGCTCACCTCAATATTTTGAACGCGATGTAGTGACGGAGCGGTCTCACGGGCCTCACCCCCTCGGCGTGAAGAACGATCAGTTCACCGGCAAAAAGCGATCGATTGGCAGGCGAATATTCGGCACCCTTACCCGCTTAACTATTGCAGTTCTGATCGGCGTGGGTGCTACGTGGGCCTGGCAATACCATGGCGATGAAGCGAAGGAGATGGTCAGGACTTGGGCTCCATCGCTGGCTTGGTTGTTGCCCACCTCGACGTCCACTGAAGGTCAGGAGTCCACCGCCGCAACGTCTGCTGAGATGGTGCAACAGATTAAGCCCCTGACGCTCGATCTAGCCATCGTGCGGCACAGCCTTGAGCAGCTCGCTACCAAGATAGAGCAGCTCGCCGCCAAGCAAGACCAGATGGCCCAGAACATTGCGACATTGCAGTTGGTTGAACAGGAAATTAGCAAGAAGTTGTCATCCCGGGCAGCCGCCCCTCGCAAACCCCCGCAACCCGCTGCGCAGTCATTGGCCACGCAATCATCACCAGTGCCTCTCGCGCCACCTCCTACTGATGAGGCCGCGCCGGGGGGAACCGACGCGGCCTCCACTCCTCACTAAATTGCATCCACTGAAAGCCCGGGGGACGGGGGTACAGGTTCAGGGATGCTAAGGTTATAACGCTGCCAATCTGGGGCGAGTTCCGAGGGCGCGGCAACTATCGCATTGTGTTCGAGTCCGCTTATATTTGGCGGCATGTTGTGGCGTGTACCTGCCGCTTTTATCGTTCCTTGCTGTCCAACCGTTGCGAAGCGCCCGCCGTGCAGCGCCGGTTGGGTGCATGAACTGAAGCAGGACGGCTACCGCCTGCAAATTCATATCCGCGAAGGCCGGGTACGGCTCTACACAATGAATGCGGCTAACTGGACGGAACGTTATCCGCTCATTGTCGAAGAGGCAGCGCGGTTGAATGACTCTGCGATTATCGACGCCGAGGTTGTTTGCGTCCGACCCGATGGTGTGGCGGACTTCGATATGCTGCACAGCCGCCTTTCGGATCACAATGCAATCGCCTGTGCCTTCGATTTGCTGATGCTCAACGACGACGACTTACGGCGAAAACCATTTGCGGAGCGCAAGGCGGCACTGCGTAAAGTCCTGCGCCGCAGTCGAGGGGGAATCCAATACGTCGAGCACATCAATGACGATGGCGACGAGGTATTCGAGGCCGTTTGCAAACTTGGCCTGGAGGGCATCGTTTCCAAGAAGCTAGATGCGCCGTATCGCTCTGGTCCTTCCAAGTCTTGGCTCAAAACTAAAAACCCGAAGGCACCAGCAGCTACGCGAATTATTGAAGGGACGTTCTGATCGTGTCCAGGACAACAAGCCAGACGATGTTAAGCGGTATCCGGCTGACAGTCAGTTCTTTAGTGCTGTGTCTCACAAGCTCGGCCGGGGCACAGGGGAGTCTAGAGAAGGACAAGACCGCCGCCCAACTTTACGCATCTGATTGCGCGGGGTGTCACAAATCGCCGCAAAGCGTGACTAAGACTACAGCGGATTTCGTCAGCGAGCACTATCCCTTCACCCGTGAATCAGCTGTCACCATCGCCACCTACCTAAATGGACTGAAGAAGCCGGAGCCCCCGCGTGGTCGCGCCGCCAAGCGCAGGCGCACGAGCCAAGCGACACCCCCCGACCCGCCGCCGAGCGAATCCAAAGAGGACGAATCTCCCGTGCAGCAGGCCGTGAGGCGACTGCTTCAGGCAATAAAGCCGGAGAATAACTAGCGAGCAGATCGCGAACGAACCTATGCTTCTGCGGTAGTAATGATTATTCTGCGCATGAAACACGGTCAGCTTGTTCCCTTGCATCAATTGATCCGACCCAGGCTTTGTTTCCAAAGCTTGATCACTCCGGGTGGGAATTCACGCCCCCTTGTTCCTGTGCGTCGGCAGGCTTCCGGCCACATTTCAAGTAAGGTTTGATCACGGCAAAATAAGTCGTTCTGCGAAACCTCATCAATCGGCGAACGCGGCCAACGCTCAGCTGCCATTTTCAGCAGCTCTATAAGCGCAGCGATATCGTTCTCAGTTTTCATGGCAGCCTTCCCGTTGTTATTGGTTATTGATCTTGAGAATGCGGGAAGCCCTGCAATTGCGCTGTGTCAGCCATCACGAAATGGTGCATTTGGCGGGTACGAAAATACTACATCGCAGTTCCGACTCTAAAGTATAAGGGTATGGGGTAGGGGGCTGTGGGGGCCCCCGATGAAATCCATAGTCATCAAACGTTCTATCGTCATTGATGGACATAAGACCAGCGTCAGCCTTGAAGATGCCTTCTGGGATGAGCTGAAGGAAATCGCTCACGCTCAACAAGCGACGCTGGGGGCGTTGGTCGCAAAGATCGACGAGACGCGCCGACACGGCAATCTATCCTCAGCGATCCGCCTGTTCGTACTCGAATACTTCCGCACGAATGGGCATAAGTAACGCTGTTAAGTTGGAAGCCTTTTGTGTAGAGGGGCCGCAACACTGTTGCCCCGATTGTGCGCGACCCCCGACCGCGCGACTGGGATACAGGGGGCGCTATGACAGCCGCGCGATCAATTGCGATAAGCCGGATTAGGATGTTTTGGTTTCCTGGGTTCCAGTAATGGAACTATGTGCGCTTCAGTTCGTTGCGTCTCCGGTCATATCGGGGGGCCAAAACATGCACTTTGATGCGCCCAAGCATCAGCGACTCAAGAGGCGATTTCGCAAGCTCAAGCAGCCACCCGGGTATCGAAGGGCGGCGAAACTGGCATTCAACCGTGCGCGCGAGCGCAGTTACGGATCGCAAGGCGCGGCGTCGCCAGTAAGAAAGATCGATCCTGTCACAGGCGAGGTCATCGCGATCCTAGAACAGCGCTCCCCGACCGCTCCTTGAAGTCAGCCATTGCTTGCTCGCGTGCAGAGAGGCTCCGATGAGAATATGGAGCACGATGTGTGCGGCGATGCTGGCGGGCATCATCGTGCAGGTGCCCGCCCAACCGCGCGACGAGCCGACAGACGTTCTGGATAAGTACTCGGCCCTTCTTAGTAGAACCTATCTCAAAATTGCTGACCGCTGTCGATCAGATATAAATGGGAAATGATTCGGCTCACCGACGAGCAGTGGGAACGTATCCGGGATCATTTT
>JBARNC010000029.1:0-25707 GCA_049802775.1 Pseudolabrys sp.
ACCAGCGCGACAATGCGCGCCTGCTCGAAACACTCAAGCGCCTGCGTGATCTCGGTAACACCGTGATCGTGGTCGAGCATGACGAAGATGCCATCCGCAACGCCGACCATGTGCTCGATATCGGGCCCGGCGCCGGCATCCATGGCGGCGAAATCGTCGCCGAAGGGCAGGTCGAAGACCTCATCGAAGTACCCCGCTCATGGACTGGCAAATATCTCTCCGGCGAATTGAGCGTGCCGATCCCCGAGCGCAAGCCGCGCAACGCGCGCCGTACGCTGAAGGTCGTCAACGCGCGCGGCAATAACCTGAAGAACATCACCGCCGAGATCCCGCTCGGCCTCTTCACCTGCGTCACCGGTGTGTCTGGCGGCGGAAAATCAACGCTGCTGGTCGATACGCTCTACAACGCGGTGGCGCGCAAGCTAAACGGCGCTTCGCTTGCCCCCGCCCCGCACGACCGCATCGAGGGGCTGGAGCACATCGACAAGATCATCGACATCGACCAGTCGCCGATCGGCCGCACGCCGCGCTCGAACCCGGCGACCTATACCGGCGCCTTCACGCCGATCCGCGAGTGGTTCGCGGGCCTGCCCGAGAGCAAGGCGCGCGGCTACGAGCCCGGCCGCTTTTCGTTCAACGTCAAAGGCGGCCGCTGCGAGGCCTGCCAGGGCGACGGCGTCATCAAGATCGAGATGCACTTCCTGCCTGACGTCTACGTCACCTGCGATGTCTGCAAGGGCAAGCGCTACAACCGCGAGACGCTGGAAGTGCTGTTCAAGGGCAAGTCGATCGCTGACGTGCTCGACATGACGGTGGAAGAGGCGCTGGAATTCTTCAAGGCAGTGCCGCGCGTACGCGACGTGTTGGCGCTGCTGCATCGCGTCGGCCTCGACTACATCCACGTCGGCCAGCAAGCCACCACGCTCTCCGGCGGTGAGGCGCAGCGCGTCAAGCTTGCCAAGGAGCTGTCAAAGCGCGCCACCGGCCGTACGCTCTATATTCTCGATGAGCCTACCACCGGCCTGCATTTCCACGACGTGGCCAAGCTGCTCGACGTGCTGCACGAGCTGGTCGAGCAAGGAAACACGGTTGTCGTCATCGAGCACAATCTGGAAGTGATCAAGACTGCCGACTGGGTGATCGATCTGGGCCCCGAAGGTGGCGACGGTGGCGGCGAGATCATCGTCAGCGGCACGCCGGAAGATATTGTGAAGGCAAAACAAAGTTACACTGGGCAATTCCTGGCGCCGGTGCTCAGGCGCGCCGCGCCGAAGCGAAAGAAGAGGATTGAGGCGGCGGAATGACCCGATTTACCGCGCGCAACGACGTGTGGGCGCAGGGCGCCGGTTACGAACGCTACGTCGGGCGCTGGAGCCGGCTGGTTGCCGCGGAATTCCTGAAATGGATCGCGATCCCTCCTGGCAAGACATGGCTCGACCTCGGCTGGCACAACGTGCCGACGAAAGTGGTCGGCGTCGATCCGTCCGAAGGCTTTATCTCCCACGCGAAGGCCCAAATCACCGACAAGCGCGGAATTTCGCGTGGGGGATGCGCGTGCATTGCCGGCCGGTGACGCTGAATTCGACGTTATCGTTTTGGGGCTTGTTCTCAATTTCGTCCCCGACCAGCCCAAGGCCGTCGCCGAAATGCGACGCGCCGCGCGCCAGCTGATGCGTAAATTCTGGGACGCAGCCATTGCGCTCAATCCGAAGGCTCGCGAGCTCGACGAAGGCCTCCGCTTTCCGATCTGCCAGCCAGAGCCCTTGCGCGATCTGTTCACATCGGCCGGACTACGCAACGTGGCCTCACAAGCCATCGACGTCCCGACCGTGTTCGAGAATTTGGACGATTACTGGTCGCCCTTCTTGAGCGGCCAGAGACCTGCGCCGGGATATTGCGTGTCGCTGGCGGAAGCTGATCGCAATGCGTTGCGAGAGCGGGTCAAGGCATCCTTTGCCGGCGGACAGCGATGGAAAAATCCGCCTGACTGCTCGCGCGTGGGCGGTGCAGGGCGTGGTGTAAAACGCGGCTCACGCGCTCCTGCCGCTAGGTGCTTTTCCAGTTTGAGCCGCCTTAGCTGCACCTTTAAATCGCAAATCCTATGACCCGCATCACAGCGCTAATGCCAGCGCCGTACAAATATTGAACGTGAAATCCAAGGATTTTCGGGGTGCTACAGGTGCTCTAAAAAAAGCGGGCCGCTCGTCAGTAAACGGCGACCCGTGGCCAACTATTACCAAAAAAGCATTGCTACGTTATTTTTTGTGACGAAATTTCAACAATCCCTAGTTTTTTATGGTGACGCCGCGACGACTTTCGTATCATGTAGTAAAAAAGTCACCGGATAGTTTCATTGAATTAAAAAAGGCGCGCCTATCGCCATGGCGACTTTCTCCTCTGCATCCAAACTTTCCGACTGGCACCACCGCGCACCTTCGCGCGCAATTGTGGAAGTGTCACCTTATCTCCCAACGCAAAGTTTCAATGATGTCTTAAAAACGCTGACGCAAGCATAGTCCCAGCAGTCATTTCCGACCGAGAAACCAGCTCACAGCCAGCAGCGCCACGCCGAGCGCGCCCGACAACATGCCGTGCTTCGCGCGAATGCGCATCAAGCCGGTCTCATGCCCTGGAAAGATGCTCGGCAGCGAGTCTGCCGGTACGAGGAAATAGATAGCGGCAACGACGACGAGGATGACGCCAAGAATGGTGACGATGGCTTTCATGCTGATCCCTCCTATTTGCGCTCAAGCATAGCAAAGGCATCAAGATGGTGGGATAGGCCTCAGGAAGGGTTGAAGGCCGCACACACTCCGCTCATCCCCTGCGCAAGCGGGGATTCAGATTTTACTGATAACGATTGGAGCTCGCTTGCGCGGGCCTCAAGATCGCCGCCGTCATGATCGCGAAGGCGGCAGCCGAGGCCACGAGATACCAGGCGCGCAGTGGAGCGGCGGTACGGACGGGCTGCGCGATAATGGTATCGGCCAAATCGATCTCCCATAAGTAGGATTTCTGGCGAACGTAACGGGGGACCCTGGCACTGCCAAGTGCGGCAACTTCTTTCTCATGTTTTGCACCCACATTTTTGCATCCACATTCATCGAAACGCGGGCGCAAGCATCGACGAGCCTGCGATTGTTAAAGGCCTTTCGTCTCGGTTACCTCAGGCGCCGTGATCGCGATGCGTGCCGTAATCTATCGGGATCCGGGATAAGAATGCCCTAGACCTATGATCGGGGCTTCCGTTCAAAACACCCTCAATTTCCGCAATCTCGCGTTTCAAATTTTCTATTTCATGGCCACCCAGGTCTACGTCTGCGAGCGCAATCTGCGCATCGCTTTCCAATGTTTTCAAAAACTGCCTGAGCCGCATCAGATCAACATTGAGGGGCGCTTTGACCATGCCCAATCATATTCAGCCATCGCCTAGCGAAAACCAGTTATCCACTCACAAAATGCATCCGAGTGTTTTCTCCTGTGGAAGACTGGCGCCGAAACGCACGTCGCGGCCGTACGGCGGCCCTCAACTTCATAGTTTCCTTGATGCATGACGTGAGTTCCTTTGAATATAGCGCGGCGCTACCATCCGGTGCCATATGGGGGATCCCGACCCGACACGATATAGCGGCACGACAACCGCTCCGCTGGAAGCTAACCTGTGCCACGATGGATTCGGCATCCCGATTCAAGCTCACCCGCCTGTTCTGGATCGGGCTAGTACTGCTCATTCTCGGCACTGGTCCCCTGCTCGCCATCGCGCTTGCGGCCGAGCTCGGATTGCTGAGCAGTCAGGAAATTCGTCGGCGTGATAAAGCGTAAAATTGGGCATGCACCACCTTGCAAAATTGACGACGGAATCCAACTTACGATTAGATCATGATTGTGCAGAGACTGTAACATGACCGGTAACGTTCGCGACAACACCGAGCGCCACCGCTTCGAACTCGATGCCGACGGGCATGTCGCGTTCTCGAACTACAAGCGCGCCGACGGCGTGCTCACGATCCTCCATACCGAAGTGCCCAAAGCACTCGAAGGGCGCGGCATCGGTTCGGCGCTGATCCGCGGCGTGCTCGAGAGCGCTCGGAGCCAGGGGCTGAACGTCAATCCGGTGTGCCCATTCGCCAAGGCTTATATCGAACGGCATCCGGAATCCGCCGACCGCTGATCAATGGTCATCTCAAGCCGCTGTGGCAGAAACGCACTGCGGATATCGCCGCTGTGCCTGTTGCGGAGCGCAAGCAGGCCTAGTTAATTGCATTGATGCGCAAGCGCACCGTTACCGTCAACGACAAGATGCAGAAAAGTTATCGCTACGTCCTGAGCGCGGCGGCGGGGCGCAGCTTCGACCCCGAGTTCAGGCCGCAATTGACACCCGCGCAAATGCTCAAGCTCGGTGTGTTCAGCGGCAAATATATGACCGACTGCCGCCGCGAATTTCCAAAGAGCTGGTTCGCAGGCGCCAGGCTCTCGCCGCGCGGCCGCGACCGTGCGTGCAATTTCTTCGGTGTCGACGCCAGCCAACCTCTTTCGGAATGGAAGCGTAAAGGCTGGATTCACCCGGATGATCCACGCGGCTGGTTTCAGTGGTATTGCCGCTATTACATGGGCCGGCGCATGCCGGACGAGGACTGCAGGCAGATCGAGCGCTGGAAGGCGATCCGCCGCCACGTGCGGCAGGTCCAGAAACATTGCGAGCCTGGCGACCTGCTCTGCCGGCGCCGTCAGCGGCAGGCGCTGCTGCATTGGGCCTACGACAGCCGCAAGATTTGACGAAACTATTCAGCCGCTACGGCGCGCATCCGCGCTGTGCGGGTTTTCCACCGCGCCACGACTGCATCGATCGCGACAACTGCCAAACCAGCGGCAAGAATTTGCCAGCCCGGTCTAATGCCGACATCGAAATCAAATATCGTGTTGAGAACACGCATGGGCGAGACATGAAAAGCAATCGCAATCCCGATGGCCTCGCCTGCGAACGTGACAACGGACATGACAATCGCGAGCGTGAGCAGGCTCGAGGTGGACAACTCGCTGGTGTTCTGCCACCAGGCCAGCAAGCGGTAAGCGATCAAGCAGAGAAACAGGCTGGCGGCGAAGGTCGGCACTGTCACATCGGCCTTGGTCTGCTGGAAATAGTGGATGAGCGCGAGCAGCGCGATGGCATAAATGATCTGGTGTAGACGGCGCCATCGCAGGCCGCCAAGCCGGCGAACCATGCCGTCGGTCGACGTCGAAGCCAGCACAGCAAGCCCAATCCATGCCGTCGCCCCAATAATCAAGTAAACGCGGTGCGTGATTTCGTGAATGAACTTGCCGAGGTCATAACTCTGGTCGGTGAAAAACAACATGAGATGCGCCGCGATATAACAAAAGGTCCCAACGCCAAGCATGCGCCGTATGTCGATCAGATTGCCGTAGCGGAAAATGCGCCGGAATGGCGTCACCGCGAGCGTCACGCCGAGAAAGACCAGCGCCCAGAAGCCGGCGCGATGGATCAAATCGTTGACCGGGCGCGCACCGTGAGCAATTTCGTTCGCCTGAAAGATCGCCTTGGTGAGCGGCAGCAACAAGAGCGCGAGCACAGCAATGCGCAGCGGCGACAGGCGCCCGCCGCGGTCCCGCCAAAGCTGCCACGATACCGTCATCGTCCATCGTCTCAAGTTGCTTGCAGCATAGCGGCCATACCGCGCCGCACAATTTACACGTATAAATCGCAATTCGTGCTAGCATTTTAAAATGGGCTTGATTCGTCACAATGGTTCAAAGGCTTGCATGCGAACATATTGGCTGCAACGGAATAAAAGCCGGCGGCCACCGGCAGGAGAGACGGGGGAGGAGAAGTTCAGGACGCCACATTAACGCTGCGCCGGAGGATTTATATGGAGGCCACCGATGTTGCGAGCTCTCGTCCGCTTACTTCTTGTCGTTGTACCCCTGCTTCTCGCTGCCACAACTGCGTTTGCCCATGACAGCTGGGTCAATCGCGGCGCCTTCAAGAACGGCGCTGGCGAATGGTGCTGTGGCGACTACGATTGCAAGAGCTACACACGCACGTCATCGACGGCCAGCGGCTGGATGATCGATGGTGAATTGGTGCCCTTTGATGAGGCGATGCCCGTTGCTCCGCCCGACGGGCAAGTCACAATATGTCGGCGCCCTGACGGATCACGGCGCTGCGTGTTTGGTTTGAAACCAGGCCTGTAGATTATTTTCATTTGACTGCCGCACGCGCCAACTTATTCGGCGCACTGCTGAACTGTTTTTTCGGTTGACCTAGCTCTGTTCTTCCGGCTCCGCACCGGCACAAACGATAAATGTGATGATGCCGGCGGCGCCGACCAAAATGAATGAAGCACCGACATTGTCACGGTCTGCCTTGAACTAACGCAAATTTTCTTTTCCGATTCCTTACGGACCCGTGGAACAAAAGCATCGAGTAATTGAGTCATATTCTGGGCAGCGGACGACCACCGGATTCCTTCGATGGCACTTTGACCCAAGCCTCTCCGTCAAGCACAACGTCGCCACTGACCGAACAGGTGCAAGTCAAACGGGCACGGAACTTCTCCGGCATCAGTTCGGCGACCGATACGTTCACGTCAACGGTATCGCCAATTTTCACAGGCGCGCGAAAATTCAAGGTCTGCGAGATATAAACTGCGCCTGGACCGGGCAACCTTGTGCCAAGGACCGCAGAAATCAGGCTGGCCGTGTACAGCCCGTGCGCAATGCGGGTACCGAACGGAGTTTTGGCGGCAAAATGCTCCGATAAATGGATGGGATTGCGGTCGCCCGTGACCTCGGCGAAACCGACCACATCCGAGGAATCGATGACCTTTTTGAGCGTCTCGGTCATGCCGACCGAGAGGTCCTCGAAATACAAAAGGCGTAATTCTAATTGCTTCAACGATTTACCTCGCGTTTTTGCCATTATCTGTTCCACAAAGCCGCCAAGCAAAAACTTATCCCCCTTTAGGCCGGTGTCGGCATGACAGGATGTAATACCAAGCCCGGGACGCCGTAGAACCCGCCGCTATGACCATCCTACTCGTAGGCATCGCTCCGACCTTGGCGGATCATGGCAAGACCGTCGCAAGAGCTACCGAGTATGCGAGGTAAGCCGCGCTCAAAGTAGCTGGGATGATGATGAGCAGATTGAACTCCGTCGCAACCGAAATGAAAACGACATCTGCGAGCAGGAATAAACAGGATGCGGCAAAAATCACGACACTGGTCATTGAGGTCCACCGCTATACCGTGCGGTTTTGAGAGGATAGCATTTTGCCGATGTCCAGGAAACGCAAGTAGCGATGGGCGCACGCATCAAAGTGATTTTGGCAATTCTGGCAGGACTTGCTGCAAGTGCCCTTACGCGATTTTCTAGTGATCCTAGCCCTGCCGACACCTACACGGGTGGTTTTCTCTATTGGCTCGGTTATTCGGGCTTAGATTTTGGTGTAATAATTGCCGGAATAGTTTGGCTCGTTATGTGGAAATCTCCGAACCGCGCCTCAATCGCGGCTACTAGCCTGCTGTCGGTCACCATTCTGGCCGCCGTGATCGCTATGTTCGGCGTGTTCGGCAAGTAATTCTGACGCTAGATACGAGGCTATGCTGCGCTCTTTGGTGACCCGCTTCAATCTTGAAGCGCCGTCAAACAGAAATAGAAAGACCGCCTCGCGGCGTTCTCTCGGAAATTCGCTTAGTATTTTGATCAGGCTCTCATCATTTGCCGACACAATAGCAGGATTTGGAACGATTATCCCAACTCGCTTCGCATTTGTTCGATTTTCCGTAGCGCCCGCATTGGTTGCCGTGTTTTCCTCCAACCTTGGTCTGGTTTGCCGCGACTATAGCGCTTGATCCCCCGCGCCCCAGTAACGAAGCCTCGCTTGTGCGGGCAACGCGCTCATGTTTGTCGAATTACCGCAAGGTCCTCGTGTGCCAACTTTGTTAGTCAAACGTTTAACTTCGCATCCAGGTATCGTGGTGTTCTGGATTTCTTTCGGCAAGGGCCCAACGAGCGCGGCCACCTTTCACTGGTACAATTTCGCTATCTGCTCCGGCACCAGCGCCAGGACCACCTGCTTGAACGCTGCGGCGGCGCAGACTATGCCGGAAAGGCTCGGCGTGACAGCGATCGTAAGCACGCGCCAGATATGCAAATTCATGGGTCTTTTCTCCAGGTGCGAAAGACAGAACCTACACGATCTTAGCTCCAACACGTGCTGAAATTGGCCATTCTGCGGAGCAACAACAATCTCTCGGCAAAAGGACAGCAAAGGGCTTGAAATTCTGTTTTTAACCCTAATTTTCGATTGCTTGAGCTATGCGTTTTTAGCTTAGCTGCGGCGCAACATTATTGCTTTTCAATCTCGTCAACATCGCTATTTTTCACTCGAAATGATCGACCGGCATTGGCCGGATCAAAAGAAAGAAGGATTGCTATGTTTGCCGCACTCGTCCGCTTCATCCAGGAGTGGAAGCGCTACAATCAAAGTCTGAATGAGCTGTCGCGCCTGGGCGACCGCGAACTTGCCGACATCGGCATCAGCCGCTCGGATATCCCGCGAGTTGCCTGGAACAACGCGCACCGCGGCTAATTCGGCCGCTTACTGATTTGGCTCGATAACGCCCGCGGGAAAGTCGCGGGCGTTTCGTTTTTGTCGCGGGTGGTGCACCCGCTATTCGAGGGTCTTCCAGCGGCCCAAGGGCATGATCTCCAGATCCTGACCGTAGCCCACCGTCCAGGAATCAACCGCCCATTTCGTGCCGCTCGCTTTTTCGACGAGAACGGCAGTGACATGCGGGTACCGCCCATCGATCAGAAAACCGCGCGCGACGGGCACATCGACGTCGTGATAGCGCAACAGCTTGAGCTGATCCAGCACCAACAACAGGCTCGTGGTATTCCGGCTCGAATCGATGCAATCGAATTGCCCGGTGTCAAACATGTGCTCGGCGCCGGCCCGCACCACATGGTTTGCGGTGCCGGCAACGGGACCAACGCGCCGATCAAACCAGGCGCCCGCCGCTCCAATTGCCTTACGCTCTGCCTCCGGCGATGATCTGCCCCCTGCCAGAATTTGTGCAAGTTTCGCATGGTCGTTGGCCGTAAGATCCAGTTCAGTGCGGTACTTGCACCCGAAACCATGACAAATGAACACAACGCTCGCCGTGGGTGGAGAAAGTGGGAGATCGCCATAAGTCACATCAATGACCCCGGACATTGTCGCGCCAGTGGCAATACAGGTACTCGCCGCAAATGCAATAAGGCCCAAAACATAAATCTTTGCATTCAGACGCATAGGGAACCCCTCACCGCCGTTGCAGCTTGCCGCCTGCCAGCCTAATGATCATCGAATGACATCGGGCCAATTACAAGCTGTGCATGTCGTTGGCGGCGGCCTCGCCGGTTCTGAGGCGGCCTGGCAACTTGCGTACGCCGGCGTGCCGGTTGTGCTGCATGAAATGCGGCCACTGCGTGTTACACCGGCACATAAAACAGACGGCTACGCAGAATTGGTCTGCTCGAATTCACTCCGATCCGACGACCGCGAGCATAATGCGGTCGGCCTCCTGCACGAGGAAATGCGTCGGCTTGGTTCACTGATCATGCGCGCGGCCGATATGAACCAGGTACCGGCGGGGGGCGCGCTGGCAGTCGACCGTGAGGCTTTTTCGGCGGCAGTATCGGCCGCGCTGGTTGCCCACCCGTTAATCACACTTGAACGCGGCGAAGTTGCTCTGCCCCCCGATGACTGGGATAGCGTGATCATCGCGACCGGTCCCCTTACCTCGCCTGATCTTGCCGCGACAATTGGCAGGCTGACCGGTGAACAGCAGCTCGCCTTCTTCGACGCTATCGCACCGATTGTGCATCGCGAGAGCCTCGACCTTACGCACGCGTGGTTCCAGTCGCGCTACGACAAAACCGGCCCTGGCGGCTCCGGCGCCGAGTACATCAACTGTCCACTTTCGCGCGAACAATATGAGACTTTCATTGCCGCTTTGCTGGCCGCGGATAAAACCAGCTTTCACGAGTGGGAAGAGTCAACACCCTATTTCGACGGTTGCCTGCCGATCGAAGTCATGGCCGAGCGTGGCCCTGAGACGTTGCGCCATGGCCCGATGAAGCCGTTCGGCCTGACCAATCCGCACGATCCGGGCAAAAAGCCCTATGCGGTGGTGCAGCTACGGCAAGACAACAAGCTAGGCACCTTGTTCAACATGGTCGGCTTCCAGACAAAGCTGAAACACGGTGAGCAAATTCGTATTTTTCGGACCATTCCAGGTTTGCAGAACGCGGAATTTGCCAGGCTTGGCGGCCTGCACCGCAATACGTTTCTCAATTCGCCAAAGCTGCTTGATGAAACGCTGCGAATGAGAGCAAACCTCCGCTGGCGCTTTGCCGGTCAGATCACCGGCTGCGAAGGCTATGTTGAATCTGCGGGCGTCGGTTTGCTCGCGGCGCGTTTTGCCGCCGCCGGGCGCCGCGGCGAGCGGATCGTGCCACCACCCGCGACCACCGCGCATGGCGCACTGCTCGCGCATATTACCGGGGGCCACATCGAAACGATCGATGCGGGGGCGTCCTCATTCCAGCCGATGAACGTAAATTTTGGCTTGTTCCCGCCGTTACCCGAGGCTCCGGCATTCGACCGAAATAGCAAGCTGGGACGTAGCACCGCCAAAGCGCTCGCGCGCAAGAGCGCCCTGACCAGGCGCGCGCTCGCCGATCTCGATCGCTGGATTGCTGGAGATTTGCCGGCTGTGGCGGCCGAGTAATCGCTAGGCGCCAACCCGCCTAAAGGACTTCGCCGCGCGCCAGATGCGCCATTGCCGCCGCCACGGTGCCACTTGGGGAGGCCGGAACGGATCATAGTCAGGCCGCTCCATATCGCGTAGCCATCGCCACAGCGGCGCCAAAGGCAAGAAGGCGGGCTGCATGTTTTTTGGAATTTCAGTGCCGGCGGCCCCGACCCGCGCGAGATGACGTCTTGCGCGCAAGCGAAGTTCAGCAAGCGCAGCGCGCACTTCAGGTGTGGCGCGCAAAGCAAAAATATCGTCAGGCTCTGCGCGATAATGCTGAAGGACCTCGACAGGCACATAAAGCTGACGGCGCGCCGCATGGCGCGGTAACTGAGCCAGCACGTTTGCAATCGTTTGCGCCTGGCCGGCCTCCGCGGCGAGCGCGCCAACCTCCAAACCGGTATCACCGCAGAGGATGCTTGCGGCCAATTCAAATATCGAACCAGTGGTTGTCACCGCGTAAGACTGAAGATCAGAGATAGCTGGCATTGGCTCGTTGTAGAGATCAAAGGTATGCGCATCGATCAAGGCTATTAAGCGCTCACGATTGTACTGCCCTAGGGTTTCCAACAATGCCGCCGCAGTTGGATTCGACGCAGCCTCCTCCGCACGCTCTCCCAAGAAAATTTCGCGCCACCATTGCAACCGAATTTCACCTGGCATTGATTCGCGCGCAAAATCACGCACGCGCGAAATCTCCACATTGAACGCATAAAGCGCAAACAACGCATTGCGGTAACCGGCGGGCGCGAACAGCGTGGCCAGATAGCGTTCCCTATCAACCTCTCGAACGAGCCTGGCACAATACTCGAAATGGTTTTGCATCGGGCAAGACTAGCGCGAATCAAGCGACTGCAATCAATCCCGCACCAACGCGCCGGTTTTCCGCCAAAAGAATATTGTAAGTTCGCACTGCAGCGCCTGTCGCCATTTCATCAACGGATAGCGACAATTCGCGAAACCGATCTCGCAGATGTGTCGGTAGCACCCAGGGTTCGCGACCAGTACCGATCAGGAAAAAGTCGAGGCTTTCAGCACGTTCAAAGGCTGCCGACAGCGTCTCTGCGTTTAACTCGGATATGCCATTAACAGGCCAAGCCCAAATGCCATCCGGAAAGCAGAGCAGCGAGCCGCGATGCGACATTCCGGCGAAACGGAAACCGCCATCACCATAAGCGTCGATTGGCGCGGGGCGCGGCAGATGCGGTACATCGACGCGGCCGTCGAGCACCATCTATTTCCGTTCCGACGCGCTAAGAGAATCACGACCAGTGCCGACGCCAAGATAAATGAGGATCGGTGACGCAATAAATACCGATGTATAGGTGCCGACCAGCACCACGCCGAACATCATGGTCGCTGTGAAGCTATGGATCGCCTGCCCGCCGAAAAGCAGAAGAGCCAGCAAGGCAAGTGACACAGTAACGTGCGTGATTACCGAGCGCGAAAGCGTCTGATTGACCGAAGCATTGAGCAATTCAGGCATAGGTAGCTTTCTGAACCGGCGCAACATTTCCCGAATGCGGTCATAAATAACGACGGTATCGTTGAGTGAATAGCCCAAGATGGTAAGCAGCGCGGCAATGCTTGTGAGATCAAAGTCTATCTGCGTAATCGACATAAATCCGATGGTGAGCACGATGTCGTGCACGTTAGCGATCATCGCGCCGAGTGCGAACTGCCACTCGAAACGGAACCAAAGGTAAATGAGAATCGCCAGGATCGCGAGCATCAGCCCAACCACGCCGTAGGAAAGCAGTTCGCCCGACACGCGCGGCCCAACCACCTCCACGCGCCGATAGTCAATTTCATTTCCGAGCGCGCCACGTACCTTGCTGACCGCCTGCTGCTGCGCGACCTCCCCGCCTGGCTGCTCGGCGATGCGGATGAGCACATCGTTTGGCGCACCAAACTGTTGTAGCTGCACCTCACCGAGGCCGAGCGCCCCGAGTGCGGCGCGCATTTTCGCAAGATCGGCAGCCCCGGCTTTCGATTGCACCTCGATCAGCGTGCCGCCTTTGAAGTCGATGCCAAAGTTTAGCCCATGAAAAAAATAAAGCGAGATCGCCAGGATCGACAGAAGCGCCGATACCGGAAAGCTGATGCGCCGGAAGCGCATGAAGTCGAATTTGGTGTCATCTGGAACAATGCGAAGCAGGCGCACGACGCGGGCTCCTAAATTGGCACACGTTGCGGGCGCTGCCAGCGCACCCAATAAGCGACGATCAGGCGCGTCAGCGTGAAGGCAGTGAAGACAGTCGTGATAATCCCGATGCCGAGCGTAACGGCAAAACCGCGCACGGGACCAGTGCCGATATAGAACAGCACCGCGGCCGCAATGAATGTTGTGATGTTGGAATCAAGAATAGTGGCGAGCGCGCGTGAAAATCCGGCATCGATAGCGTTGATGGGCGTTCGGCCGCCACGCACCTCTTCGCGGATACGCTCGTAGATCAGCACGTTTGAGTCGACCGCGATACCAACCGTGAGCACGATACCGGCGATACCCGGCAACGTGAGCGTTGCGTTAAGAAACGACAGCACACCGAAGATCATGGCCACATTGATGGCCACTGCAACGTTGGCGAACAGGCCAAACAGCCCGTATGTTACAAGCATGAACACAATCACCATCGCCGCGCCGACATAAGACGAAACCTTGCCTTTGGCGATCGAGTCCTGGCCAAGGCCCGGACCGACCGTGCGTTCCTCAATAATGGTGAGCGGCGCGGGCAAAGCGCCAGCGCGCAAGAGAATGGCGAGGTCATTGGCGCTTTCCACCGTAAAACTGCCGGAGATCTGGCCGGAGCCGCCCAGGATAGGCTCACGAATGACCGGTGCCGATATCACCTGGTTGTCGAGGATAATGGCAAACGGCTTGCCTACGTTCTCCTGCGTCACCTGCGCAAACTTGCGTGCACCTGAGGTATTGAAGCGGAACGATACGATGGGTTCGTTGGTGCGCTGATCAAAGCCGGGTTGTGCATCCGTAAGGTCGCCGCCCGAAACCAGGATGCGCTTTTCCACCAGATACGGCGTTTTGGGCTGAGTTGTGCTGTAGAGAATCTCGTCATCAGGCGGTACGCGCCCCTGCGCCGCCTGTTCGGCCGGCATTGAGACATCGACCATCCGAAAATCGAGCTTGGCGGTTTTACCGAGCAGCTCCTTCAGGCGCGTTGGATCCTGCAATCCCGGCACCTGCACCAGAATGCGATCAACGCCCTGACGTTGAATCAGCGGCTCGACGGTACCGAGTTCATTGACGCGTCGTTCGATGATCTGGATCGACTGCTCGACCGACTGCCTTACACGTTCAACGAGTGCAGGCTCGGTCACCGTCAGCCGTACCAGACTGCCGGCCTCTGTCGTCACGTCGAGGCTGCGCTGGCCGGTGCTGCTGCCGAGAATACCGCCGAGCGGTTGTGAGAGTTCCCGAAGTTTTTGGAGTGCCTGATCGAAATTGCTGCCTTCGCGGATTCGCACTTCCACACTATTGCCGCGCACCACAAGCCCAGTATAGCCAACGCGTGCGTCGCGCAGTACGCGGCGGACATCATCGCGTAGTGTCTCAAGCTTTTCCTTGCGTACCGCGTTGCTGTCGACTTCGAGGAGAATGTGCGAGCCGCCTTGCAGGTCGAGCCCAAGCACTATATGGCGCTGCGCCCATTTCGTCCAGCTTTGAACCATCTTCTCGGGCAGGAAATTGGGAACGGCAAACAGGCAGACGATGAATGCCGTGAGAATAATCGCCGCTGCCTTCCACCGCGTGAAATAAAGCATGAGGTCCCGACTTGCGGCTTAAAATGCCAAGGCCACCGGGCTAGCCGGCTGCTGCCTCTTCTTTGACAGGCTCACCCTTGGCGCGAACATCGGTGACCATCTGCCGCATCTGGCGGATGCGCACGTCGTCCGCAATCTCGATCTCGATCTGGTCGTCGTCAATCACCTTGGTGACCTTGCCGATGAGGCCGCCGTTGGTAATGACCGTATCGCCCCGCCGTACGTTCTTGACCATTTCCTGGTGCTGTTTCACCCGCTTTTGCTGCGGCCGCAGGATCAGAAAATACATGATGACGAAAATCAGCGCGAAAGGCAGCAGCGACATCAACATGCCGCCATCGCCGCCTGCCCCGCCAAACAGCGATCCTTGCGCAAACGCAGGCGTTATGAACATCGAGGCTTGTTCCTTGCCTGGTTTCCCCGGCGCCTGGGCTGGCGCTTGAATTTCGCGCGGACTATAGCGGCCGCCCGTCCAATTGCAACGCCGTGTCACCCCTTAAAACCCGCCATTTTCAGCCATTTCCCTGCAAGACCGCTTGCAGGGTCAACGCTGCCCCGCTAAGAGCAGCGCGATTTGCGGAAACAACCCGATGGCCAAATCGAGGTCGAAATCGTCGCGGCGCTCCAGGTCGAAGCGGAAAGCCGGCGCCCGCCCCTCAGGGCAGGCCGACGTGCTCGAACGCATCGCCACCGCGCTGGAACGGCTGGCGCCGCAGCGCGCGACCCTGCCTGATCTCGGCGGAGCCGACGCTTTTGTTTGGCATCCGGATGGACGATTGGCGCCTGTTGCGCGCGTCAACCGCGTCGAGATGTCGCTGCTCAAAGGCATCGACCGCGTGCGCGACGTCCTGGTCGAAAATACAGAGCGTTTCGCCAAGGGCCTGCCGGCCAACAACGCGCTCCTGTGGGGTGCCCGCGGCATGGGCAAGTCTTCACTGGTGAAGGCCGCACATGCGGGCGTCAATGCCGTTGCACATAATACAAGAGGTGGCCCTCTCAAGCTGATCGAGATCCACCGTGAGGACATTGATAGCTTGCCGGGGCTGATGACGCTCACGCGCGGCTCGCCTCATCGCTTTATCGTCTTTTGCGATGACCTATCGTTTAATGCCGAGGACACTACCTTCAAGTCGCTCAAAGCGGTGCTGGAAGGCGGAATCGAGGGCCGGCCGGACAATGTTATTTTTTATGCGACGTCAAATCGCCGCCATCTAATGTCGCGCGACATGATGGAGAACGAGCGCTCAACGGCAATCAATCCAGGTGAAACGGTCGAGGAGAAAGTGTCACTATCCGATCGGTTCGGATTGTGGCTCGGGTTCCACCGCTGTAGCCAGGATGAATATCTGGCAATGGTCGACGGCTATGTCGCGCACTACAAAATCCCGGCGCCCGAATCCTTGCACCGCGACGCGCTCGAGTGGTCTACCACGCGGGGCTCCCGATCAGGCCGCGTAGCCTGGCAGTTCGTACAGGATCTGGCCGGACGACTTGGCGTCGCGCTGAAAGGCTAGGCGCCGCTGAGGTACTGGGTCGGGTCGACCGGAGCCGACCCCTTTCTAATCTCGAAGTGCAATTGCGGCGACGTCACGTTGCCAGTTTGCCCCGCGTGAGCGATTACTTGCCCGCGCTTGATAGTTTCGCCACGCTTAACCATCAATTCACTCGCGTGCGCATAGGCTGACACATAACCGTTCGAATGGCGGATCAGCACCAGATTGCCGTAGCCCTTAAGCTCATTACCGGCGTAGGCGACCACACCATCATCCGCAGCCTTGATCGGCGTGCCCTCCGGCACCGCCAGATTGATACCATCATTCTGTGTGCCGTTCTTGCTCCCAAAGCCGGCGATGACACGCCCGCGGACCGGCCAACGGAATGACGGCATGGCCCCACTCGGTTCCACGGATTTGACGGCCGTCTCGGTCGTGCGTGGCTCTTCCTTCGCAACTTGCACACTTTGCACAGGCGCCGCGCTTGCAACCTTTGTCCTCTCCGGCAACACTGCGCGCGGCTGCGCGACTTGCGGCGCTGGTGCTGCTTGAGCGACCGCTACCGAATGGCCGCCCGCAGGAATGGTAAGTCGATCGCCGACGCTAAGCGTAGCGGTAGGCTGGATATGGTTTGCATGTGCCAGCGCCGCAACTGTTACGCCATTCCGGCGTGCAACGCTCATAAGCGTATCGCCAGATTTCACGACATGAGCGTTGCCGGCCGCTGCCTGTGCAGGACTATGTACTGCCGCCGTTTGCGGCATCGCCGAAACATAGCGCGGGATAACCAGGCGTTGGCCTGGCCGGATCTGATCCGCATCACGAATGCCGTTCGTCTGCATAAGCGCCGACGCAGGTACGTGGTGAGTGCGCGCTATCGTGTCGATTGTTTCCCCATAGCCCACGGTCACAGCCGAACCGCCGTTCCATGTCCAATGACCAGAAGTTGCCCGAGCACGTGCTGCCGTTCCAGTGACGTCAGAATATTGGTTGGTCGAGCGATAGGTTCCAAGGCTTTGCGAGCCGTAAGTCCCAGGTGCAGATGAGACGGCTGCGGGCTGGCTCGGTGCCGGCAGCGGCTGCGCTTCGACGCGCCCGGACGCTGGAGGGGCCGGAATCGAGCTGGCGACGTTCTGCGGCGGAGCCGGACGATCGGCGTTGTAGGAGCTGGATTCGAAGCGTGCGGAGTCCGAACAACCGGCGGCGGCGATACCAACCAGCGCGAGCACTGCAGCGCGCGGCCAAACGCACGGGCGGGACTCGACCTTGAAACGCGGCATGTGGTTGCTCACTCGTACGCAAAAAACGTAGAGTTTGAAATAAAGCAGCCGCGAGTAAACAAGGCTTTAAGAGTTAACGCGCGGATATCGGCACTTTTGGTCCGATAAAAATGTCACAGTTCTTGCGCTTGGCCCGGTAACATGGGCACAAAACGCACCGGAATGAGATTCTCGCGCCGAATTCCCGTTTCCGATTTGGTAAGCTTGATAATATGTTGTGTACAAGACCCGAGGGGTAAGATCATGATGCCGTTCTCGGCGAGTTGATCGAGCAGCGTCTGGGGCAGTGTCTCCGCGGCGGCGGTAATGATAATGCGATCATAAGGCGCCCTGCCCGGCACGCCGACAAAACCATCTCCGACCACGACGTCAACATTGTCATAACCGAGTGACTTCAGACGATCCCTCGCCTGATCGGCAAGCGTACGGTAGCGCTCGATGCTGACAACTTCGCGCGCAAGCCGCGACAGCACCGCGGCCTGATAGCCGGAGCCAGTTCCTACCTCCAGTACGCGATGGTGCGAACGCACGCCAAGCTGCTCGGTCATATAAGCCACTACGTAAGGCTGGCTGATGGTCTGCCCGCAGGCGATCGGCAGTGCCCGGTCGGCATAGGCGCTGCCCGCAAAGCTCGTCTCGACGAAGCACTCGCGCGGCACCTCATCCATCGCCCGCAACACCGCCTGGTCGGCAATGCCCCGCCGACGCAAGGTCAGCAGAAATTCCATGCGATCGTCGTCCTGCTGATTGTGCGGCGTTTCCGACACGTTTAGCTCCTTTACCGGCGTTATTAGCATGTTTGCTGGGAGTTGAGCGGGAACTCTATGGCCCATATCGAGGAAAGACGTTGATTTTGAAAGAGTATTTTGCAGAGAGGTCAGTTTGGTTTACTGATGCGACCACTATATTTCAGTTTGGAACTGCAAACTTTTTTTCAGCCCAGCATTCTCGTTTGGTTTGCAAACTGCAAACTTTTGCAAACTTTTGCGAAAACCATAATGTAATCAACGAGCAACTCTATGGCCCCTATTGAGTTGTAGGGCGGGAGACAACAATGACAAATTCCTCGGCAGCGACACCACGCGTTCTCGTGGTCGAAGATGAGTATTTGATACGTATGTTGCTCGAGGACATGCTCGACGAGCTCGGCTATGGAGTGATCGCCGCCGTGGGTACCATTTCGGAAGCCCGCCAGATCGCAACCAGCGGCGAATTCAATGCTGCCATTCTCGATGTCAATCTGGACGGCCAGGAGATTTATCCCGTTGCCGATATTTTGGCCGAACGCGGCCTGCCCTTCGTTTTTGTCACAGGTTACGGGGAATGCAACTTGCCTGAGCCTTATCGTGGCCGCCCCGCGCTCCAGAAGCCTTTTCAGGCCGAACAGCTTAAGAACACGCTTGCAGGCCTGCTGGCCTAGCCGAAGACTTCCGCCAGCTTGGTCATGAATGGCTCGTCGGTGAGATCGAGCCGCAACGGCGTGACCGCAATGCGTTTTTCGATCAGCGCCGCGAGGTCGCTTCCTGGCGCCGCGGCCGCAATGCCGCCGCGGCCAAAAGCGATCCAGTAATAAGGATTGCCACGCCCATCATGCCGCGCATCGATACGCAGAAGCTCCTGGTCACGCTTGCCCTGCACTGTGATGGAAACACCGGCGACTTCATCGGGCATACAATCTGGAAAATTTATATTCACCAGTACGTCGCGCGGCATACCAGCATCGAGGACACGCTGGATCAGATCGGGAGCAAATTTGACCGCAGTGTCCCAATAAGGATGGTGCTTGGTCGTGAACGCATAAGCCTGTGAGAGCGCAAACGACGGAATGCCAAGCACAGCGCCTTCCATCGCGCCGGCGACTGTGCCGGAATAAGTGACATCCTCCGCACAATTTCGGCCCCGGTTGACGCCGGAAAGCACAAGATCGGGCTTCTCCTTCATCAGGTGGCGCACGCCCATGATGACGCAGTCAGTTGGTGTCCCTTTGACCGCGAAATGACGCTCGCCGACTTCCCGCATGCGTAATGGATCGTTTAGCGACAGCGAGTGCGACACGCCTGACTGATCGGTTTCCGGTGCTACGATCCACACTTCATCGGAAAGTGCACGCGCAATCTTCTCGCAAACTGCGAGTCCCGGCGAATGAATGCCGTCGTCATTGGTGATGAGAATACGCATTACGTCCGCTCGATCTTGATTATTCTGCCCATGTAAGGCGCGAGCGCCGATGGCACCGCGATCGAGCCGTCCTCCTGCTGATAGGTTTCCATCACCGCGATCAGCGCGCGGCCGACGGCGACCCCCGAACCATTCAAAGTGTGCACGTGTCGGACGCCGTCCTTGGCACGATAGCGCGCATTCATGCGACGGGCCTGGAATTCTCCACAGTTTGAACAAGAGGAAATCTCGCGATAGGCGTTCTGACCCGGCAACCAGACTTCAATGTCGTAGGTCTTCTGTGCGGCAAAGCCCATGTCGCCGGTGCAAAGTGTGACCACGCGGTAGTGCAGTTCGAGCTTTTTGAGCACCTCTTCGGCGCAGGCGAGCATGCGCTCGTGCTCGTCTTTCGATTTTTCCGGTGTTGTTATCGAGACCAGCTCCACCTTGGTGAACTGGTGCTGACGGATCATGCCACGGGTGTCTTTGCCCGCTGCGCCAGCTTCCGCTCGGAAGCATGGGGTACAGGCGGTCAGCCGCATCGGTAGACGCACTTCCTCAACGATGGACTCGCGCGCAAGGTTGGTGAGCGGCACTTCAGCGGTAGGAATGAGCCAAAAATCGTTTGTCGTCCGAAATTGATCCTCTGCAAACTTCGGTAGCTGTGCTGTTCCGAACATAACTTCGTCGCGCACTAAGATTGGGGGATTAACTTCCGTGTATCCATGCTCCTTGCTCGTATGCACATCAAGCATGAACTGCCCGAGCGCGCGCTCGAGTCGCGCCAAGCCCTTCTGCAAGACCACGAAGCGCGCCCCGGACAACTTGGCAGCCAGTTCGAAATCCATCTGGCCGAGCGCCTCGCCCAATTCGAAATGTTGCTTGGGTTTGAAGGTATAGTCGCGCTTCTTACCGAAGACGTGATGTTCGACATTTCCGCCCGCATCGCCGCCGTCGGGCACATCGTCGAGTGGCGTATTTGGAATTTGTGCCAGCTCCTTGTCGAGCTCCGCGGCGAGCGCCTTTTGCTCTTCCTCCATTGCGGGCAGCGCACTCTTCAGCTTGGCAACTTCGGCCATTAACTTGTTGGCCTTGGTCTCATCTTTCGCCTTTTTAGCGTCACCTATTTCCTTGGAAGCCGCGTTTCGGCGCGCCTGCGCCTGCTCGAATTTGGTGACCGCTGCCCGCCGCTTTTCGTCGAGCACCATGAGCTTCTTCGACAGCGGCTCCAGCCCGCGGCGCGTCAGCCCACGGTCGAACGCGTCAGAGTGCTCACGAATCCATTTGATGTCGTACATGTTGAGGCGTTCTTATCGTGTGTCGTGGTTGGGTAAAAGGCGCGTGCGCCGTCTTTACCGCAAAATTTCCGGACATCTCGATTCAATCTGCACAATGTTGCCTGCCTAAGCAGGGTGCCGCGCATAAGGCCGGTAATGACAAGGCCCGCCTACTCCGCCGGCTTTGCAGTTGCCGACGCGGCATCGGCCGCCGCTTTGGCTGCTACCTCCGCCTGCGCCTTCTTCTCGACCATGCGCACCGACCAGATTGAGCCCTCATAGAGAATAAGGAGTGGTATAGCGAGCGACATCTGGCTGATCACGTCGGGCGGTGTGAGCACCGCGGCCAGCACAAACGCGCCGACGATGAAATAGCGCCGCTTGGCCTTGAGCTGCTCGGCAGTGATCAGACCAATACGCCCGAGCAGTGTGAGGATTACCGGCAGCTGGAAGGCCACGCCGAAAGCGAGAACGAGAGCCATCATTAATGAGAGATATTCGCCGACCTTCGGCATCAACGCGATCGAGGCATCGGTCGTGTTGCCAATCTGCTGCATCCCAAGCGAGAAGCGCACCAGCATCGGCAGCACGAGAAAATAGACGACCGCCGCACCGAGTGTGAAGAAGACCGGCGTCGCGATCAGATACGGCAGGAATGCCTTGCGTTCGTTGCGATAGAGGCCGGGTGCGACGAACATGTAGATCTGTGTCGCCACCACAGGAAATGACAGGAAAGCGGCCCCGAACATTGCAAGCTTCAGTTGCGTGACGAAATATTCGAGCAGTGCGGTGTAAATGAATTTGGAATTTTCCGGGCCCGCCACCCACACAAATGGCCAGACCAAAACGTTGTAAATGTCCTTGGCGAACACGAAGCAGATCGCGAACATCACACCGAACGCGATGAGCGCCTTGATGAGCCGCGAACGCAGCTCGATCAAGTGATCCATCAACGGCGCCTTGGTGGCCTCGATGTCCTCGTGGCTCATGCCTTGCCCCCAACTTGTTTGGAGGGCAGTGCTTCAACGGCTGCGAAATCTTTTTCGCTGACCGCCGAAGGCGGCTCCGGCAGCGGTCCATTCACTTCCACCTGCTGCGCCGGCTCCGGCAAGGCCGCTGGCGCGGCGGGTGGTAGGTCCGCGTTACCTGCTTCCGGCATCTCGAAGGCGCGCTCGATCTCCTTCTGTGTGCTCGCCATCGGATCAAAATTGGTGAGGTCGCTAACCGAACTCTTGAGATCTTCGGCCTGTTTTTTCAGATCCGCCATCTCGGCTTCGCGCATCGCTTCTTGGAACTGGCCCTGGAATTCCGATGCCATGCGTCTGACTTTGGCCATGTATTGGCCGAGCGTACGTAATACGGTCGGCAGCTCTTTCGGCCCGATCGCGATCAGCGCGACAATGCCGATGACGACGAGCTCGCCCCAACCGATGTCAAACATGGATTAGTCAACTCCAACGCGCCCATGCGCCGGCACCGCTGCGAGGATTGTACCGGCCGTCTCCCCCTCGCGCGCCAACGCAGCAATCAGGAGCGTGCGCCCTCGGCGCGGCGCTCGGCTTCCGTTTTCGACGCACCGGCGCCCGCTTCGATCGTCTTGACCGGCTCGCTCTTGGCGTCCGTCAACTTCTCGTCTTCGGACATGCCCTTCTTGAAGGCCTTGATGCCCTGGGCGAAGTCGCCCATGAGCGATGAAATCTTTCCACGGCCTCCGAACAGGACCATCACGACCAACAAGACGATGATCCAGTGCCATATACTTAGGGAACCCATCGGCAAATCCTCCGCAGCGACGGGACTGTTTCGGCTCGTCCCGCCATGATTTGGATCAGAAACTAGGCTCCGCAAGCGACAAAAACAAGGACTTCGGGTCCAGCCCGAGTGGCGCGATATCCCTTTAAATAGCGGAATTTACCTTAGATTCCCGCGCTGTCACTTCTCGGAACGCGAGGACGGCGGCGCCAACCCAAGGTCAAGATCGCCCGGTTCCAGTGGATCTTCGTCGTCGCGTAATGTTGACTCGTCAGAAGGGAGCGGCACAGCAAAGCCGGGAGGCAGATTGCCCTCTATCAGACCGGCGCCTTTGAGCTCGTCGAGGCCGGGCAGGTCACCGACCTCCTCCAAGCCGAAATGCGACAGGAATGCTTCTGTCGTTCCGTAGGTGATTGGCCGACCCGGCGCCTTGCGGCGGCCGCGCGGGCGGATCCAGCCGGTCTTGAGCAACACATCGAGTGTACCAGCCGCCGTAACCACGCCGCGGATTTCCTCGATCTCGGCGCGGGTCACCGGCTGATGATACGCGACGATCGCAAGGGTCTCGACTGCCGCGCGCGAGAGCTTGCGTGTCTCGACAGTCTGTTTGGTCAGAAGCCAGGACAAGTCGTTGGCGGTGCGGAAGGTCCACTTCTTACCGACCCGCACGAGATTAACGCCGCGCGTGGCATATTCGTCACGCAGTCGGGCGAGCGTATTCTTCACGTTAACGCCGTTAGGTAGCCTGCGCGCCAGCGCTGCCTCCTCGAGAGGCTCGCCCGCTGCGAATAGCAGGGCCTCGAGCAGCCGCAATTCCTCCGGCCGTGCTGACGGCCCCAGCGGTGGCTCACTGTTTTGTACCACCACGAGCTTCTTGGCTGCGCTCGGCATGGATCTCTTCCCCTTATGCGTTTTCTTGCGCGTCATGCGTCGTTGCATTTCCAATCGCGCCGACCCGCTTGCGCATGTAGATCGGCGCGAATGACTCTTTCTGGTGAATTTCGGCAAGTCCTTCGCGTACCAGTTCAAGCGCGGAGGCGAATGAAGAGGCAAACACCGTCGTCGCTAGTGCCGGCTCTACCACATAATTAATCAGGAATTGATCAATGCGCGACCAGTCAGCCGACTGTCCGATCAGGCGCTCGAGCGCGGCGCGTGCCTCGGCCAATGACCACACTGTCCGCTGCTTGAAGCGCACGCGCGAGAGCGCGCTGCGCGACCGCTGCGTGGCATAGGCGGACAGCAAGTCATAAAGGGTCGCTGACCATTCCGGTCGCTTGATCTCGGCAATCGGCTCGGGCAATCCACGCGCAAACACGTCGCGATTGAGCTGCGGCCGCTCCATCATGCGCGTCGCAACGTTACGGATGGCTTCCAGCCGGCGCAGGCGATTGGCCAGTGCCAGCGCCATATCCTCTGCGCTCGGCCCATCGCCCGACGCCACTTCGGGTAACAGAAGCCGCGATTTCAGATAAGCAAGCCACGCAGCCATCACCAGATAATCGGCGGCAAGCTCAAGTCGCAATTGTCGAGCCGCCTCGATGAACGACAAATACTGGTCGGCGAGCGCGAGGATCGAGATTTTCGCCAAATCGACTTTTTGATGCCGGGCAAGCATTAACAGTAGATCGAGCGGGCCTTCAAAGCCCTCCACATCGACGATCATGGCCGGTTCGCTGGTGCCACGGTCAGCGCCGAGCGTGGTATCGAACTCCTCGCTGCTCATGACCCGATCTCTCGTTGCGTCGACGTTCGCTCGCCCACCACCATCCGCGTAAATATCCTGCGTGCGGCTCCCGTATCGAATTCCTCCGGTGCCCTTCGCGCGGCGAGCGCTGCGCCCGCTCGCTTCGCGGCATCGCCGGAAAGCTTCGGCGTTTCGGTGGCGACGGCCGTCATCTCACGCATGTCGCCATTGCAGTGAAGCACGACATCACATCCCGCTGCCAGCGCGGCACGGCTTCGCTCGGCGATGGTGCCTGACAGGGCATTCATCGAGATGTCATCGCTCATCAGCAGCCCCTGGAATCCAATAACGCCGCGAATCACTTGCCTCACCATTGTGACCGAAGTGGTGGCGGGCGCGACTGGGTCGATGGCGCTAAACACAACATGTGCAGTCATGCCGAGGGGCAAACCAGCCAGCGGACGGAATGCAGCAAAATCGGTCGCTTCAAGGGTAGCGCGGTCAGTATCCACCACCGGCAGTTTGTGGTGGCTGTCGGCACTGGCTCGGCCGTGGCCCGGCAGGTGCTTAAGAACCGGAAGGACGCCGCCAGCCTGCAGACCATCAGCTATTGCTTTGGCAATAACCGCAACCTTGCCTGGCTGCTTGCCATAGGCGCGGTCGCCGATGACCGGATCGCTATTTGCCACCGGCATGTCCACGACAGGCAGGCAGTCGACATCGATGCCCAGCGGCCGAAGGTCGGCCGCGATCAAATGGCCCGCGAGCCGCGCGGCCGCGATGCCGGCAGCCGGCTCACGGTCATAAAGTTCGCCGTAGAGCGCCCCGGGCGGATAGGCGGGCCAATCCGGCGGCCCAAGCCGTTGGACGCGGCCACCTTCCTGATCCACAAGGATGGGGGCCTCCCACCCTAGAATGTCGCGAAATGTTTTAGCGAGCTCTATGACTTGGCTTGCTGTACTCACATTTCGCTTGAAGATGATTAGGCCCCAGGGCTGGGCCTCGCGGAGAAACGCACGCTCCCCGGCGGAAACGCTCAGTCCCGCCAAACCGGTGATGAAAGCGCGTGCCCCCATCGGCGCGAATTAGACCGCGCGCACCTCAAGGGTCAAGTTTTGGCTTGTTAATTCCTCTGGATGAGGCACTGACCGCCGGCCGCCTTGAGGCTCGAACACAGCTCCCCGGCCTCACTGGCATTGGCGAAGGGCCCAACCATGGTCCGGTAGTAGGTTCCTTTTGCGCCCAGGTCGACTCTATGGATCAGCGGCTGGCGCCCGCCGAGCTGGTTTGGATATTTGGCTTGGAGGCTTCGGAATGCGGCCTGAGCCTCCGCCTCGCTTCGCTGGGACGAGACCTGAACATAGCTGCCGGGACTGCCAGTATTTCCAACCGCCGCGCTCGGCGCGGGCGCCATCGGCGCTGGGGCCGCAACCGAGGCAGTGCGCGACGGCGCAGGAGCTCTC
>JBARNC010000030.1:0-13329 GCA_049802775.1 Pseudolabrys sp.
GCGTATGTTCAGCAGCCACGACTTCCCGAGTGCGCGAGCGACCTCATCGGCCATCACGCCGGCTTTACTAACGGCCCGTTTGAGTTCCTCGGGTGAAACGCCGAACCTGTGAGACCAATAGTGCAGCGGCCTTTTCTTGGTTAATTTCTTGGACCCAATTTCGGACCCAAACTTTCTGAATTCGCTCATACTCGGCAGCACTCGATGGACAAGCGGCCTCGGGAGATGCCCGAAAACACTAACTCAGCGATACGCGCTGACACTCGACGCAACGCCGCCAACTGATCAGCGTGATCGGCATCAAAGGTATGAGCTCCACAAATTTTGGGGATTCATGTCGCGCATGGCGGCCGGCCAGCACGGCGAATCCGGGCCAGCCATAGCGGCTCCGGACCAGGGCGGCAATGTCGACCCTAAGTACTTAATTTTAGGCCCATTTCTGCGCTTGCGGTCGGACGCGCGAGGAGGCAGCTAGCCGATTTTGACGCGCCGTATATAGCGGGGCGCCACGGTCCCGTCACCGGTTTTGTCCACCAGTTTTGGCAGTCATGCCCACTTTGCCTCGAGCGGCGATATCGGCGACCAGATTGGCGAGGTCTGCGACATCCGTAACGATTAAATCAGGCTCTACGGTTTCAGCGCGGGCGGCTTCGGGCACGACAGCGCGGCTAAAGCCGAGCTTTGCGGCCTCCTTTAGACGGGAAGCGCTCTGCGCCACCGGTCGTATGGCGCCCGACAGTGATACTTCGCCGAAATAGACCGCATCCGCTGGCAGTGGCGCAATGGCGAGTGAAGAAACAAGCGCGGCGGCGGCCGCAAGATCGCCCGCGGGTTCCTGAATGCGCATCCCGCCGGCGACGTTAAGGTAAACATCATGACCACCGAGCCGCACGCCGCAATGCGCTTCCAACACTGCCAGCACCATCGACAGCCGGCTCGGATCCCAGCCGACAACGGCACGCCTGGGCGTACCAAGCGAAGTCGGTGCCACCAGCGCCTGGATTTCGACCAGCAGTGGTCGCGTGCCCTCGATCCCTGCGAACACGGCGGTGCCGGGCTGGCCGAGATCGCGCTGCGACAAGAACAACTCGGAGGGGTTAGCGACTTCGCGCAACCCGGAGCCCGTCATCTCGAACACACCGATCTCATTAGTCGGGCCGAACCGATTTTTCATGGCGCGCAAAATGCGGAACTGGTGCGAGCCTTCGCCCTCGAATGAAAGCACGGCGTCCACCATATGCTCTACCACACGGGGACCAGCGATTTGGCCGTCCTTTGTGACATGGCCGACCAGAATGATCGCGGCCCCGGACTTCTTGGCAAAACGAACCAGCGCCTGAGTTGAACCGCGCACCTGGGTCACCGTACCGGGGGCAGATTCGACGGTGTCGGTCCACATTGTCTGAATAGAGTCGATTATGATGAGGCGCGGCGTCTTGCCTTCCGACAGCGTGGCGATGATGTCCTCGACCGCGGTTTCAGCCGCCAGCTCTACCGCGGTGTCGCGTAATCCCAATCGCTCGGCGCGCAGACGAACCTGCGCAACTGCTTCCTCACCCGAGATATAAACCGCTCGATGACCCGCACGCGCCAGTGTAGCGGTAGCCTGGATCAGCAGTGTCGATTTGCCAATGCCGGGATCACCACCGACCAACAGCACTGAGCCACGCACAAAGCCACCGCCGGTCACGCGGTCTAATTCCGCAATGCCTGAGGGCAGGCGCGGGGCGTCATGGGCCTCGCCGGCAAGTGGTTCCAGCGCGAAAAGTCGGCCCTTGCCGGGTTTGCGCCCTGGGCCGGCGGGGCGCACGGCGCCTTCCTCGCTGAGCGTGTTCCATTCGCCACAGGCCTCGCACTTACCCTGCCAGCGGTTAAAGGCAGCGCCGCAGTTCTGGCAGACGAAGGTGAGGTGGCGTCTCGACATAAGGAATCGCCGGGGAAACAACGGTCGCGGACGCTAGAACGTCCGTGAGAACAATACAAGAACATTTTTTAAAAAGTCACTAATTTCCAAGGGGTTCTAATACGACAATGACTCCTGCCGGTAAATCCTGTGGTAGCGGTTGCCCAGCCTGGTAAGGACCTCATAACCTATGGTGCCGGCGGCCGCCGCCAACTCGTCGACCCCAATCGCTCCACCGATCAGGGTGACCAGATCGCCCCGCCTGACCGAATGGTCGGGCATGGCAGTGATGTCGACTGCCACGAGATCCATCGAAACGCGCCCGGCCAGCGGGCACCGTATACCGGCGACAATGGCGTCGGCGCCCGGCGCTGCGTCAGTGGCGCTTGCGGCGCGCGGATAACCGTCGGCATAGCCGACGGCGACAACTGCGATGCGGGTTGACTGTTTGGCCGTCCAAGTCGCATTGTAACCGACGGTCTCGCCCTTGGGGACCGTGCGCACCTGCACGACCCGCGCCTGCAATTCAATGACCGGGCGCATTGGATTACGGTGGCCGGGCGTCGGATTGACCCCGAAGAGCGCGGCACCGGGGCGCACCATGTCGCAATGGGCGCCACTGCCGAGAAATATGCCAGATGAATTGGCGAGCGAGCCGGGAATGCCGCGGTAAAGAAGGCGCACTTCGCGGAATAGCTTCATTTGGCTTTCGTTGAGTGGATGCTCAGGCTGGTCAGCGCAGACCAGGTGGCTCATCAGCAAGGTGATGCCGTGATTTTCCGCGCGAATGCGCGGCGCCAGTGCTGCCGCTTCATCGGCTGAAATGCCGAGCCTGTTCATGCCGGTATCAACGTGCAGCGCCGCGGCACCATGCCATTGGTTCGCGGAGCAAAATGCATCCCATTCGGCAAGTTCAACCAGACTGCCGATCACGGGGCGTGCGCGAATATCAGGGAAAGCCGCTGCGGTGCCAGGCAGTAGTCCGTTGAGCACATAGATGGCAGCTTCTGGCGCGGCGGTGCGGACGCGCCGTGCCTCGCCAAGATCCGCGACAAAGAAAGTCTTGCAGCCGGCGCCCTTGAGCGCGTGGGCAACCAGCTCGATGCCGCAGCCGTAGCCATCGGCCTTGATCACGGCCGCACACTCCGACGGCATCGCACGGCGGCCGAGCTCCTGCCAGTTAGCTGCAATGGCGGCCAAATTGACGGTGAGGATGCCGCCAGCCTCGGGCACGGACGGACCCGTTTCGATGAGATGCCCGGCGGGTTCTGCCGGCAAGTTGGGTTGCAGGGCGGTTTCGGCTTCGGACATGACGGTTGGGTTTACCCGCCGGACGGCTGCCAGTCCATGCGGCTGTGCCAATCTCTTACATGCGCTCCGGCAGGCGAGCTTCGCGGGCAAGAGAGGAGAACCGTGTCACCGCTGCATCGAATTGCAATTCGATAGTACCGGTCGGTCCGTGACGTTGCTTGCCAATGATGACTTCCGCCTTGCCGTGTACTTTGTCGGCTTCTGCCAGCCATTCCGCGAACTTCTCACGGTTGGATTCCAGCGGCTTGCGCATCTGGTGGTAGTATTCCTCGCGATAAACGAACAAGACCACGTCAGCGTCCTGCTCGATTGACCCGGATTCCCGCAAATCCGAGAGCTGAGGCCGCTTGTCATCGCGGCTCTCCACTTGGCGGGACAGTTGCGACAGCGCCAGGATCGGCACGTTAAGCTCTTTCGCCAACGCCTTGAGTTTGGTGGTGATCTCGGTGATTTCCTGGACACGGTTTTCGGCCGAGCGGCGCGTTGACCCCTGCAGCAGTTGCAAATAGTCGATGATCAGCAGGTCGAGGCCACGTTGTCGCTTGAGCCTGCGCGCGCGGGCTGCGAGTTGAGCAACCGACAGGCCGCCGGTCTCGTCTACATAGAGTGGGATATGCTGTAACTCGATTGAATAATCTTTGATCTTCTCGAAGTCACTCTCACTGATGCCGCCGCGCCTGATCTGGTTGGATGGAATGCCGGTCTGCTCGGCGATGATGCGGGTCGCGAGTTGTTCGGCCGACATTTCCAGCGAGAAGAAACCGACGATTCCGCCATTGACGGTTACAGTGTGGCCATCCGGTTTGACCTCGCCGCGCCAGGCCTTGGCTATGTTGTAGCCGATGTTAGTGGCAAGCGCGGTCTTGCCCATGCCAGGGCGGCCAGCGAGGATGATCAGGTCGGATTGCTGCAAGCCACCCATCATGCGGTCGAGATCGTCGAGGCCCGACGCTGTGCCGGAGAGCTTGCCGTCGCGCTGAAAAGCGTGGGCGGCCATGTCGATGGCGGTAGCGAGGGCTTGGGCGAAGCGCTGAAAACCTCCATCGTACCGACCGGTCTCGGCCAGTTCGTAGAGCCTTCGCTCGGCGTCTTCGATTTGATTGCGTGGAGAAAAGTCGACAGGTGCATCGTACGCGACGTTGACCATGTCCTCGCCAACCTGGATTAGCGCGCGGCGGATCGACAGGTCGTAGACAGTGTGCCCGTAGTCCTCGGCATTAATGACGGTCGTTGCCTCGGCGGCGAGCCGCGCCAGGTATTGGCTGACCGTGAGGCCTCCAATATCGACACCGGCGTCGAGGAAAGTCTTAAGCGTAACCGGCGTAGCTAGCTTGCCTGCGCGGATCAGATCGCGCGCCAGTTGATAGACCTTCTGATGGATTGGCTCGAAGAAATGCGCCGACTCTAGAAAGTCGGAAACCCGATAAAAGGCCTCGTTGTTGACCAGGATGGCGCCCAATAACGCCTGTTCCGCCTCGATATTATGCGGAGCGGAACGATAAAGCGGGGCAGGCTCTGCGACCTGCTTGCGGGCTGTCGAATCAGCGAGGGCCATGGATATCGGTGCTTACCCGGAAATTGTGGCATAGCACGCGTTTTATGATGGAAGCGCACTTCGCACGCGGTTGTCCCGCAATTCACAAGCTGTATTGAGCAGTGGGAAAGGCCGGTTTTTTCTTGACCATGGACATCGCGCGCGAGGACGGCGGAGGACTATTCGCCGGCGAGTCGTAGCGGCGGCCTACGCTGGCTTTCGGCAGCGGCGAGACGCCGCTCCTCGCTCACAATATAGTCTCGCTTGGTTGGAACCACGCCCTGCCGCTTGGTGAGCTGGATTTGCATTACCATCATGTTCCACTCGCGGAACGACATTTCGGACGCCGCGAGGTAGAACTCCCACATTCTCACGAAGCGCTGGTCGTAAATGCGCTCTGCTTCCTCGTAATGCGCCAGGAACCGCTCGCGCCAATGCTTGAGTGTTTCGGCATAGTGCAAGCGCAGGATTTCGATGTCGGTGACGAGCAGGCCGGCTTTCTCAATTCTCGGCAGGACTTCTGACAGCGCGGGGATGTAGCCGCCGGGGAAAATATATTTCGCAATCCAGGGGCTGGTGACGTTGGGTCCTTCCGAGCGGCCGATTGAATGCAGCACCATCACGCCGTCATCGGCGAGCAGTTGTGCGCTTTTTTGGAAGAAGGTGTCATAGTGATTAACGCCAACATGCTCGAACATGCCAACCGACACAATGCGGTCAAAGGAACCGGTGACATCGCGATAGTCCTGCAACCGGAAGTGGGCGCGCTCGTTGAGGCCTTTTTCGGCCGCCCGTTCGTTGGCGATCGTATGTTGCTCATGTGAAAGCGTAATGCCAGTGACGTCGGCACCGCCAACTTCGGCAAGATAGAGGCCGAGCCCGCCCCAGCCACAGCCGATGTCGAGCACCCGCTTACTCGGTTCGATCATCAGCTTGGCAGCCAGATGCCGTTTCTTCGCAAGTTGGGCGTCGTCGAGCGATTGACCGGGTTTTTCGAAATACGCGCAGCTATATTGCCGGTCGGCGTCCAGAAAAAGTGAGTAGAGCCGCCCATCGAGATCGTAGTGATGCGCGACGTTGCGGCGTGCCCGCGATCGCGGATTGAATTGACTCAGACGCCGCCGCAGATAGCGCAACAGCCCTTGCAATCTCGCCCAGTGTGGAACTTCAGACTTTTGACCGAGCGCAATAGCGAGTACATCGGCGATAGTACCTTCCTCGACCAGGAAAGTGCCGTCCATGTAGGACTCGCCGAACTTTAGCTCAGGATCGAGGAGAATTCCCCATTCTGCGCTGCGAGACACAAATCGCACCGAAACCGGCTGGCCGGTCCCATCACCGAATGTAAAGACGGTGCCGCGCGAGGTGGTAACTCGGAATGTCCCCCGCCGGATAAACGTCTTAAGCAGGAATTGAAGCAACCGATCCATCGGCCGCCTCCATCTTCTTTGAATCTAGGCGTACTGGATGCCAGCTCCCTTGCCCCATCTAACGCGACGGGCACACAAACGTTCGGACCTAGGTATTTAATCAAAGTCTTGGTGCGGGAGCAATCCTGCATCCGTTCGGCTGCGAGTCACAATTCCAGAATAATACGCTATCAAGACACTCAATCATGGGGCGCATGGGTGGGCATTGAGAGCGGAGCGAGAGAGCTGATGAATATGACAACGCTACGTCGCGGCATTCGGCTGGTGATCGGCATGTTGACGCTCTGCCTGGCCGGTGGGTCTTGGGCGCAGGAAAGCCTGGACCGGGGTAAAAGCCCGGCCCAGCTTTTCGCCTCGGACTGCTCGGGCTGTCACAAATCGCCGCAAGGGCTAGGTACCGGCGGACTAGCGGGGCTCGATAGCTTTCTCCGCGGGCACTATACCGCCAGCAGGGAAACCGCGGCTGGTATCGCCGGCTATTTGAAGGCAATGGATACCGGGCGAGCAGCGCCCGGGCGCACATCCAAGCGCACTGCCAAAGGTGACGACAAAGCCAAATCTGACAACAAGAAAAAGTCGGGAGCCAAGCTGGGCGAGGCCAAGGGTTCCGAGAAGAAGCCCGTTGACACGACTAGCGAGTCAAAATCGCCCGACGCCAAGTCCCCCGAACCGGAGTTGTAGCTTGGCACTGCTGTGCACAGCCCAGCAATTTGGCTTGTAAACCACCATAATTCCTAATAGACCTTCGGTATCTGCTAGGCAGTGAATAGCGCCGATTAGCTGATTCTATCTTCCCATAGTCTTCCCAGTTTTGGACGGAGGGGGCCGTGAGACTTTCAGTCAGAAACACCGGTGCTATCAAATTGCCCCGGGGAAAATCGGAACACTTTGAGTGGGACGACGAGATTCCTGGCTTTGGTCTCCGGTTGCGAGAAGGCGGCTCAAGCTCTTTCGTCTTCCAGTACAAGATCGGCAGCAAGCACCGCCGCATCACCTTCGGGAAATACCCGGCGCTCGATGCAAACAAGGCTCGCGCACAGGCGGCTGAGTTACATGCCAAGGTCAAGCTCGGGCAAGACCCGGCCGGCGCCAAAGCCAGCTCGCGCGCACGCGCCAGCGAGACCTTCGAGGCCTGTGCCAAAAAATACTTAATCTGGCAGCGCCAAGCGGTGCGGTCCTCCACCTACAAAGAAAACGAACGGCATCTGCTGAGAAACCTCGCGCCGCTACATGGATTGCGTATCGACGCCACGGACAAGCGCAGTATTGCCGCGCAATTGACCAGGCTTGCTACCGAGGTCGGGCCGGTACAGGCGAACAGAACACGCGCATCCCTGTCAAAATTCCTCAACTGGTGCTTGCGCGAAGGTCTTATCGAAAGCAATCAGGCGGTGCTCACCAACGTCAACGAGGAAACGGAACGCAAACGCGTACTGTCCAATGCCGAACTTGTAGAAATCTGGAAAGCACTGCCCGAAAACGATTACGGCGCAATCCTCAAGATTTTGATTTTGACCGGGCAGCGTAAACGCGAGATCGGCAATCTGCACTGGTCTGAAATCGATTTTGACAAAAGCATTATCACCTTGCCGGAGCATCGCACCAAGAACGGCTGCGAGCACACCATTCCGATGTCGGCGGCGGTGAGTGGCATTCTCAAAGCGCAGATACGACGAGACGGTCGCGCCCTGGTGTTTGGCGTAGGGCAGGGCGGGTTCAACGGGTGGAGCAAAGCAAAAGAGCGACTTGACCAGGCCATCAAGAAGCCGATGGAACGATGGATCGTGCATGACCTGAGGAGGACAGTGGCCACGCACATGGCTGAGTCGATCGAGGATGGCGGCCTGGAAATCCTGCCGCATGTCATCGAAGCCGTATTGAATCACACCGGCGGGCACAAGGCGGGCACGGCAGGAATCTACAACAAGGCCAGTTATGCGGCCCAAAAAGCTAATGCGCTTGGTCGCTGGGCTGAGCATATCACGTCCATAGTCGAAGGACGTCAAAGCAACGTCGCTCCGTTCAAGCGAGCGTGACCATGCTCGACAAAAAAATGAGCAACGCCGACATCGAGCGCGAGGCTCAAAAACGCGCCGACGAGTGGCGCGAGATCAGATCTCTCGCTGATGTATTCTTAAGCGGATTTATTAGGGATAAGGGAGAGGGCCGAGTAAGCAAAGAATATCTCGGTGAGTCGCCCGGTGAAGCATACGAAGGGACCGAAAAGGACGGGCGTGAGGCTATAGCGCGGTTGCTGCGAAGCGGGCTGCAGCTGAGCCAGGATTTTCGTGATCGGCTGGCCGCGTTGTTTGATCCAGAAGCAGATACTCACCCCGCGATTGACCGCAAATTAGTGTTTGAGCATCGGGCGTCAGGACGTCAGTATGACGCCGTGAGAGACACGGCTATCGGCATGTTTATCTATAAGTCCATGCAGCAAAATATTTCGAAGCAAAAAGCACTAGAAGAGGCAGCAAGCTATTTTAGAATGGGATTTGAAGCAGTCAGAACAATCTGGGATGGCGACCGCAAAAAGGGCTCGCAAAGAAAGGGCTACCGAAGATTGCTCGAACCCATTTATGGGCCACTGCCGCGGTAATCTAATAATTTAAAAACTACCACGCGGCGCATTCCGCCGAAAATTACACTCCGTGCAGAATTGAGCAACTGCAGGAGGTACACACCGTGGATTTTCAGAACATCTCAATCGACGAGACGCAAGCGGCGGCGTTGTTGTGCGTCTCCGTTGACACGCTGCGCCGTCGCCGCAGGCTCGGGATTGATGTCCCCAAACATTTCACGCTGCCGGGGAATAATCGGCCGAGGTATTTCCTGCACCAGATCATGGCCGTGCGAGACGCCAAGGAGCCCGAAGTCGCCTAAAACGCGAAACGCCGCCCGATTGAGGCGGCGTCTGCATTTTCACGGGGCGGCGGGTTGCGGGGCTCGGTCCAGAAAACCATCGGCCCCTTGGAGTTCAACTCTCCTTCGCTCCACCCAGGCTACGTCACTAGCTGGCGCTTGTGATTTAGCCGCGATGCTACCGGAACGCAAGCGGCAACATGTCATCACGAACCCGGCTTCCCGATAGACGCCCGAGCGAGAATTTCGAGATCGACGTCCACGGTCGGAAGTACCGTTGCTCCTATTCGCGATTTCCGAACGGACAACTAGCCGAGATTTTTTTATCAAACAATAAAAGCGGCTCGGACTCTGACACTGCAGCCAAAGATAGCGCAGTCGTCTGTTCAATCGCCCTGCAATTCGGGGTGCCGCTGGAAACAATCCGAAGAGCATTGATGCGTGACAGCCGTGACCGTCCAAGCGGTCCGCTCGGTTGCGCATTGGATATTTTGGCGAACGAGGTGCGGTGATGGCCTCCGTCAAAAAATTTGGCCACTGGGAGGCACTGACCATTGCAAATCGGCGGGCGCTCTGTCGTTGCCGCTGCGGAGCCATTCGTGAAGTTGCGATCTCCGCTCTCACGGACGGCTCGAGCACTTCCTGTGGATGCATGCCGTTCACGAAAAAACAGAAGCGCAACATTTTTGATCAAGAAAAACTTCGACGTACAGAAAAAATATTAACCAATTGGAAGCCTGTAAGATGAAACCGCAAACGCCGTGGACCGATGCAGAAAACCGATTGCGCAATTGCGGGCATGAAATCGAGACTGCTCCCGACAAGCTGGCAGCGATTGCCAACTTAGCCGCGTCATTCATCGTGGACATTAAGGAGGGTTATTTAAATCAAACAGATGTTTGCGATCGACTTCACGAGATTTCCGAAGCTTACGATGTTTATAAGCAACATGGCATTGATAAAGTACAAGCAGCCATGGCCGACGGCCTTGATCGAGAAGCGCAACGACTCGATCAACAGCGACAGAAGGCAAACGGCGGTAGTAAGACCGAAGCCAAAGACTGGCGAGGTCATATCGTCACGGCAGCAGAATTGCAGCGCAAAGAATTCCCGCCGATTTCCTATGTGGTCCCCGACTTAATCCCCGAGGGACTTTCGATTCTCGCTGGCCGGCCAAAGGTAGGAAAATCCTGGCTTGCTCTCGATGTTGGCATAGCGGTCGCGGCAGAGAGAATCTGTTTAGGAGATCGTAGGCCAGCACAGGGGGGATGTTCTCTACGCCGCCTTGGAAGACAACCCTCGACGCCTGCAACGCCGTATTGACAAAATATTGTCACCGGTCAGCACGGAGTGGCCGAAGCGGTTGTCATTCGCGACGAGTTGGAAACGTCTCGATAAAGGCGGAGTTGATGACATTGCCCAATGGGCGGATTCCGTTAGCAACCCCCGACTCTGCATCCTCGACACACTGGCGGGCGTCCGTCCTATTCGTACCCGCGACGGTTATGTCGAGGATTATGAAAGTCTAGCCACACTGCACAGGCTGGCGAGTGAACGCGGTCTCGCTGTGTTGGTGCTGCACCATACGAGAAAGATGGAGGCCGAGGACCCAATTGATACGATTTCCGGAACGCTTGGCCTGGCCGGATGTGCTGATACCGCTCTCATCATTAGCCGAACCGCACAGGGAACGACCTTTTATGTGCGGGGGCGTGACATCGAGGAGGCCGAAAATGCGATCAGCTTCGATAAGCATACTTGCCGATGGACGATCCTAGGCACCGCCGCCGAAGTCCACCGGTCTAATGAACGGGGGCAAGATTTTGGATGCTCTATTGAATGCAACCGAATTGCTTGGACCGCAGCAGATCTCGGACTGCACCCGGATGAAATCGGACAATGTGCGCTACCTCCTGGGGCAGATGGTTCAGGACGGCGAGGTTATGAAGGCCACCAGAGGGCGGTATTATCATCCCGACCGGGCCGAACTGTGCGACCACCCCTCACAGTCCTCACAACCTCACAACTGAGATAATTCAATGAACTTTCAATATGTTAGCATCAATTGTGAGGATGTAAGCGATGTGAGGCTCGACATAGGCGGGACACTGCCTGTCCAGAGCGTCCAAGCCTTCAGCAAATGGGAGGTGGGCACCTAAAGCACCTAAAGTTTCTGTTTCTGATCGCTGGCGGCAATGCATAGACGACGCTCAACGACAGCTTGGATGATTTTATCGCCTGAATCACAGCGTTGTGCCGTTCGGCTCGATCAGGATAGCATCCCAGCGGGGGGCAAGCTGTTTCCGTGAGGCGTTGAACGCATGATCCCCTGGGGGGCAGCTCATGTTCGTACTGCCAACGGTCCGCCTTCTCTTAATCGCACTCGCGGTCGGCATCGGTTTCATTTTTTTGCAGCTCTACGATTTTAGCAGCGAAACAAAGCCGCCTCCCTCCGTTGTCGGGGCGGAGACGAGATTTTCATACATCAATGACTTACAGAATAAGAAGGGCGAAGACGTCTGGCTTCCAGAACAGAAACGCCAAGTCGGAGAGGGGCAATCAGGGTTGGCACTAGCTGCAATTGCCGAGCGTGCGCGGCTCGAGGCGAAGACGCCGGAACCAGCGGCCAACGATCCGGCTGTCTCAATCTCGGTACTGCCGCCGCCTGATTTCAGAAAAGTTAAGACCTTCGCGGTGGCGCAAGTTCCGTTAAAGACATTGCGAACTTGCCTTGAGATTGAAGATCAAAGCAAGGAACGACTGAACTGCTATGATGAGAAGATAGCGCCGGAGCCCAAGCAGGTTTCTTCTCATGCCAAGACGGTGAGAGATTGCCGCTTTGTAAAGGAAGAGGATGAGCGTCTTGAATGTTTTAATCGGTTTGTGAGTCCTCCACCGAAAAAGAATACAACCCAGCAAAAGGGCAAGAAGCCCTAGAGAAAAATTCTACGATTGATTAGGGCGTGCAGATTTTTTGGGAGGTTGTTGCGGGAGGGATCGGGGTAAATAAACATCATCGTTGCAGGCCCGGCGGAGGCCTTCATGAACCTGAAGTTGATTGTCGCCATTTTGGTGATCGCCGCCGTGCCGGTGTGTGCGCAGGATCAAGAACCGAACCCTGTGACCAAGGCGGACGTACAAAAAGTCGTCAAAATTATCACCGGCAATAAGGCCAAGACCAAGACCTATTGCGATATGGCCAAACTCGGTAACCAAATCGCGGAGGCTGACGAGCAGGAAACCGATGAACTGTATCAGAAAATGGATGAATTGATGAAAAAACTGGGTCCCGAATATACCGCGTTGATGGACGCGTATGAGGACATCGACCCGGATTCGGAGGTTGGTCCGGAGATCGATTCGATGCTTGATACACTCGATAAGTTGTGTGCGAAGTAGTCTGGATTTTTTATTTGTGATTCTTTTAGATTGCGGTGCGAAAGACAGCAGATTGGAATTTCGCTTAATCACGATGTGCCGAAATCCCTGGCGAACTCAGCGGCTAGAGCCGGATCAGCGAAGCACCATCGAATAACGCTGCCATTAGCATCGTGCCGGCCTTGCCCGCGCCTAGGTTGAATGCCGTGCCGAGCGTGAAATTCGTACATGGCGTTTAACCTCATGCCGAGACCGCCCTCCGGCACAACAACGTCAACGTAGTGTGGAAAATCTTTCTCAACAGCTTTCGCGCTGTGTCTGCCTTTATAGCGGCTCATACAATTCCGATCAGATCCTTGAGTTCCTTGCTGGCGCGGAAGGCTACCTTTTTGCTGGCTTTGATCTGGATTGCCTCACCAGTCCTCGGATTGCGGCCCATACGGGCAGCACGATTCCGCACTTGCAGTGTTCCGAGCCCGGCGATCTTCACCCGCTTGCCGTTCTTCAAGTGCGTGATGATGAGGCCGACGAAGTCTTCCATCATCGCTAGCCCCCGTATCTTGGTGAACTGATGCTGCTCCGCCAACTCATAGGCCAAATGCTTGGTGGTGACTGGCTTCGGCGCAGTCTTGGGTGCCACTATTGGGTCTGTCATGGGCGTTTGTTGCTCCTTATGACCAGAAGGCCCCAGTCTGAGCAGCGGGAACTGGTCGGCTGGGGCCTCTCTTCCGGCCCTCGAAAGGTAGAGCTGAAAGACCTCATGCCTGCCACTGCGGTAAGTATTCCGCATTGAGGCAGGTCAATCACAAGAAAAAGGGCGAGCCGGGAACCAGTAAGCGCCGCCGGTGGTTAGGCTACTAGGCGATTGATCTACGTCATTGCGCATAGCGATTAGGGTGATCCAATCGCCA
>JBARNC010000031.1:0-4293 GCA_049802775.1 Pseudolabrys sp.
TCGGCATAGAAGTCCTGCTTGAAATAATCGAGCGGACGCTTTTTCAAGCTTTTCCGCAGCGCGACGTAGTCCTCGTCGCTTGTGCGCGAACCTAGCACATCCCAGCCCGGACCGATGCGACCTTCCAGCATCGGCACGATGCCACCAAAATGGTGCGTGATGATCTTCAGGCCGGGATGGTTGTCCATGATCTTGGAGAACACCAGCCGGGCCATCGCGGTCGCCGTCTCGTATGACCAGCCAAATGTCCACCAGATTTCATACAGCGATTTTTTCTCGTCGAAGTAATCCGGCATGCTGGCGCCGCGCGTGGGGTGCAGCCAGACTGGCTTAGCAAGCTCGTTCATTTTCTTCCAGAACGGTAAGTATTGCGGACGGTCGATCGGCTTGCCGGCAACGTTAGTGTAGATCTGGACGCCGAGTGCGCCGAGTTGGGTGATGGCGCGCTCCGCCTCGGCCACGCCGACGTCGGGCGCATCGAGCGATATCTGCGCGACCCAGCCTGGGAAATGGTCACGCTGCTTCGCGCACAATTCGGCGAATCCATCGTTGATCATACGGACGAAATCATCGATCTGTTGTGGGTTTTTAGCGAAGGCTTCGACGGGAGGCTGCGGGTAGGAAATGACCTGCGCATAGTCCTTGTGGCCGTCGATGACCTTCTTGCGAACGTCAAGGTCATGCAGCGCCGGGATGGCTCGTACGCGTTTGCCCATATCCTTGTATTGACCGGCCACTTCAAGCAATTTGTCGAAAAATTTCTTTGGAAAAAAGTGCGTGTACGCATCAATCCGCATAAAGTCCTCCGCAGGCAAGAATATTTATTGCGCGCTGCTTTTTTTCGTGTTGGTTTCAGGAGCATCAGCGGGCGTTACCCTACACAATAGCGCACGCAACTGGTATGTCCCCATCGCCAGGTCGTAGGGCGGCTGACACGTGCCAAGCATCACAGCCGCGTGGATTCGATGATGTGCAAATTCATCAGTGTGTCACGGGATGGCGCCGCCTGCACGGCTACGCACGAAAGGTGCGCTATAGGCTTGATTTCGATCAAGGATATAGCCCGATAGATGGACTTAAGTGAACATGAATTCGCCTTATGGATCAGCCGAGTAAAAGCGCAAGCGGTGTTGCGCATCTTCGTTCGAGCTGGGAAATTGTACTGGCATTACGAGCGCGAGGTTGCAGTCAATAAATCGCGCAATACAATGAAAACAAAGCCAACTGAATAGGAGGGAGAGCCAAATGTTATCTAAATACATCACTGGTGCGATTGCCTCACTCGCCTTCGGCGCATTCGCCGTAGGCGGCGCACTCGCGCAGGACACCGTCAAGATCGGCCTCATCGTGTCAATGACGGGGCAACAGGCTTCGACCGGCAAGGAGATCAAGGCCGCGGTCGATCTCTACATGAAGGAGCACGGCGACACGGTCACAGGCAAGAAGATCCAAATTCTCCTCCGCGATTCCGCGAGCGTGCCCGACAACACCAAACGGCTGGCGCAGGAATTGATCGTCAACGACAAGGTCAACGTAATCGCCGGTTTCGAAATTACGCCGGCCGCGCTCGCCGTTGCCCCGCTCGCCACCGAGGCGAAGGTGGTAGAACTGGTCATGGCGGCGGGCACCTCGATCATCACCGAGCGCTCGCCCTACATCGTGCGCACCAGCTTCACCGTGCCGCAGTCCTGCGTCATCATTGCTGCTTGGGCCGCGAAAAACGGCATTAAAAAAGTCGTCACCATGGTGTCCGACTACGCGCCGGGTGCTGACGCGGAGAAATCCTTCACCGAACGATTCACGGCGGACGGCGGCCAAGTACTTGAGGCCATCAAAGTGCCCCTTGCCAATCCCGATTTTGCGCCGTTCCTGCAACGCGCAGCCGACGCCAAGCCGGACGCCATCTTCATTTTTGTGCCCTCGGGTCAGGGCGGTGCCTTCATGAAGCAATTTACCGATCGTGGCCTCGACAAGGCCGGCATCAAAGCGATAGGCCCGGGCGACGTAACCGACGACGATCAACTCAACGGCATGGGCGATGCGGTGCTCGGCGTGGTGACCGCGCATTTCTATTCGGCGGATCACCAAAGTGCGATGAACAAGGCCTATGTTGCCGCATTCGAGAAGGCCAACAATTTCCGACCGAACTTCATGTCGGTCGGCGGCTATGATGGCATGCACCTAATCTATGAGGCGCTGAAGAAGACCGGCGGTAAGGCGGACGGCGATTCGCTCGTCGCGGCGATGAAGGGAATGAAATGGGAAAGCCCGCGCGGGCCGATCTCGATCGATCCCGAGACTCGCGACGTCGTCCAAAATATCTATATCCGCAAGGTCGAGAAGAAGGACGGCCGGCTCTATAATGTCGAGTTTGCCACCTTTGAAGCCGTCAAGGACCCCGTAAAGGCGGCGAAGAAGTAAAGACGTGAGCTTGCGCGCGGCGGCCACGTGTTGCCGCTCGCTCTTTCCTGAGCAGTCGACCGCTGGCGGCTGATATGTCATCGTGCCGTCGTGCACGTCTTTCCGGGGGCGAGGCGGTATCGCAGCGTAAAAATGCTAACAATTCTTTTCGATGGCATTGCCTATGGCATGCTGCTGTTCGTGCTCGCATCCGGTCTCGCCGTCACGCTCGGATTGATGAATTTTGTCAATCTTGCCCATGGCGCTTTTGCCATGGCCGGCGGCTATGTCACGGTCGTTCTCGTCAATCGGCTCGGTGTTCCTTTCCTCGCCTCTCTGCCGCTGGCCTTCCTGGCGAGCGCCGTCATCGGATTCGTCTTCGAGCGCACGCTCTATGTGCATGTCTACCGCAAGAGCCATCTCGATCAGGTGTTGTTCACTATCGGCCTCGTCTTCATGTCGGTGGCGGCGGTCGATTATGCCATGGGCTCGAGTCAGGTCTTCGTCCAAGTTCCGAATGAATTGCAAGGCCGGTTCAATGTCTTCGGCGTTGGCGTCGGACGCTATCGGCTCCTCATTATCGTCATTTGCGGGCTGCTGACGGTCGCGCTGCAATTCATACTCGCCAAGACGCGCTTCGGCAGCCGCCTACGCGCCGCCGTCGATGATCGAAGGGTGGCGAGCGGGCTCGGCATCAATGTCAACCGGGTTTTCATGTTCACCTTCGCTTTCGGTTCGGGCTTGGCCGGTCTCGGCGGCGCGCTCGGTGTCGAGATCCTCGGCCTCGATCCGACCTTCCCGCTCAAATTCATGATCTACTTCCTGATCGTAGTGACGGTCGGGGGCACATCGAGCATCACTGGCCCGTTTCTTGCGTCGCTCTTACTTGGCATCGGCGACGTCACCGGCAAGTATTACGTGCCGACTCTCGGCTCCTTCGTCATCTACACCATCATGATCGTCGTGCTGATCTGGCGGCCGCAGGGATTGTTCTCCCGCACCGCGTCGCGATGAGGCCACGGCCATGACCCCGCCACCTATCGCCGTGCGCACAGCCACCGAGTGGCTAGCCGCCCGCGCCCGCTGGCACCCGCTCGAATTCGTGTTCTGGATAGCCGCGTTCGCGGCGATCTACCTATTGCCGGGTCGTCATCTTATTCTCACCGAGATCGCTTGGCTCGGCTTGTTCGCGCTTTCGCTCGATTTGATCCTCGGCTATGCGGGCATAATCTCGCTCGGGCATGCCGCATTTTTCGGTTTCGGCGCCTACACCGCCGCGCTGCTTGCCAAGCACGAAATTATCAACGAGCCGGTGGTGGCGATGTTGGTCGCGGGTCTTGCCGCCATGGCGCTCGGTTTCGTCTCCAGCTTCCTTGTGCTGCGCGGCTCCGACCTGACGCGGCTGATGGTGACGCTCGGGGTGGCGCTCGTGCTGCGCGAGTTGGCGAACAGATTCGGTTGGCTCACGGGCGGCGCCGACGGGCTGCAGGGCGTTAGCATCAAGCCAGTATTCGGGATGTTCCGTTTCGATATGTTCGGCCACACCGGTTATACCTATTGCCTGACGGTGCTGTTCATCCTCTTCCTGATTGCACGCCGCCTGGTGAATTCACCCTTCGGCCTTTCGCTACTGTCGGTGAAAGGCAATCCTCTGCGGTCGGCGGCGATCGGCATCCCGATCGACGCCCGCCTGGTCGTGATCTACACGGTCGCCGCCGGCTATGCCGGCATCGCCGGCGCGCTGCTGGCACAAACAACGGCTTTCGCCTCGCTCGAAGTGTTCTCGTTCGATCGCTCGGCCGATCTCCTGCTGGTGCTGATCATTGGCGGCGCCGGCTATCTCTATGGCGGCTTGATCGGCGCCATCATCTTCAAATTCATGCAGGACTATCT
>JBARNC010000032.1:0-2912 GCA_049802775.1 Pseudolabrys sp.
TAAATTTCTTAGCCTGGGCTGGCAAAACACCAGCCAATTCTGTGCCAGGTCCACTTGCAGCACTGACTACCCCAACACCTATGTCAGCCTCGCCGTTCGCGATGGCTTCTAAAGCTGCGGTGCCTGAGGAGAACGTCTTGATTTTTGGCTTTATCGCATCGGCAATTCTCAGCCGTTCGATCAGGCTGGCGAAATAATTTCCGCTCGCGCTTGATCCAGGATCACCCGAAGCAATCGATTTCGCGCTCATCAACGTCTGCTTCAGTGCGTGAACCGTGCTCACCTCGGGCTTTGTGGCACCTTTCCGAATGATCACGCCAAATTCGAGCTTTGCGACCGGAGTCAAACTATCCTCGACGATCTTATCCTCTTCCTGCAGTTGCTCGATTTGCTTGGGCGACAGGATCGCCAAGTCAGCCATTTTTCCGTCTTCGATGTCCTTAACTAGTGCTGAGGTGGGTGCATAGGAAATCGTAACTTGGATGCCCGAGGAGCGCTCAAACTGCGGGACCAAATCGTTTAGTGCCGGCCTCATTGCTTGTGCGGACAAGACTTTCAACTCGGCAGCATGCGCAATACTGGCAGTCATCAGAGAACCCACCACCGCTAACGCAGCGATAGACTGGCGCAACTTCCCTGATGCTCGTGACATAGGTGGTCCCGCTCAAGCGAACATGTTTTGCGAGCGCTTGTCGAATTATTGTGTCTTTTTGTCAGCCATTTTACGCGATCTTTATTGTGGACGATAAGTAACTTGAGAAACAGGAAAATAGATGTAGAACAATTAGCAGGGCGACCCGAAGCGGATGTTTCCGTAAATTTAAGGGAACTCTCCTATGAATCTGAAAAATTCGTCCGTTCTTCGTTTAGCTGTCATATGTGCGATCATGAATGGAGTAATCGTTGTCGCATGGGCGGTCATCAGTGATCTATCTGCGCAAGCTGCGGATGTGACAAACCAATCTGATCCGCAATTGATCTACAACACACCACCAGCGCCAGCAATTAATATCGATACGGTACCGCTAATTTAGTCGGCTCCGCATCAGGCGTCTCCACCTTGACCGTCGCCAACGATTTCGTGCGGGCCGGCCTCAATCATCGTTTTTGATAGCGATTACCACGATCCGATAAAGGGCACGCGTTTGTAGCGTTTAGAATTATAAAATTCACAAGTCCCAAGTGGAAGTGAAGCTATGCTAAAGCTCGACCCGCAACTCGTCCAAGTCATGAGGAGCGCGCTTGAGGATGTCATGACAAGGGTGCCCTTAGAATATTCAACCTCCTCAACAAAGGTTTTTCTGGCTGAATTTATCTTGAAGGCCGCTGCCCAAGGGCAGACCACGTATGACGAGTTTGTTGCAGCGGCTTCTAGTCAGATACCGGAAATCATCAAATTGCTATTTACCTAACCTGATACCCGTAAAGCCAATGCTGCTATCGACGACCGGCACGAGAATCCTCATGGCAGTCATCACAGCTGCGTTCCTAACGATGGCCGCTTCTGTCCCAGCCATTGCAAAAGGGAAAAGGCAGCAACAGGACGCGCCAAAGGCGGAGGACCAGGCAAAAAAGAAGGCCGCCGAGGAGGCCTACAAGAACGCGCTCAAAAGCATACCCGCATCGAACGAAAAGTCCGACCCCTGGAAAACTATGCGCTAGGCCGCCTCAGTTGGCTGCATCTTCCGTCATTCCGAACTACAGGCGCGATGTTTGCTTCTGGCACTTAGCGGACATCGTTCGGACAGGCGGCTATGTCCGCTTATGACCCAAAGCGGAACGCACGGCAGCGGCATTCTTGCCGCCCCGCTAAATGTCCTTGTTCAGTGTCAGCAGGCGTCTTAACCAGCCAATTGACGATATAATTGCAGGTAAATAGTCACCGACTTCCGTCGCAGGCTCCGGTCCAAAACACTTACGATATTTGATAATCTGCCAAGCGATCGGATTCCATTTCCACCAGACTTGTGTCGCCTCCCGCGAAAGCAGATTGGCAATCACTTCCGGGACTGATCCAAATACTTCTGGAATCATGTTTGAGATCTCTGTATCGCGAAGAATATTCCATTTTGAAATCCCGCCCATCATAGGAGAGCTTATAGAGTAAACTACTCGACTTATCTGAGTTTCGCGGATCATAAATGAACACATCGCGCACGGCTCAACTGTTGTATAAAGCGTGCAATGAGAAAGGCTTTTCCGATTTAGCGTCTTTTGCGCTTGCCGGATGGCGACTATTTCCGCGTGCCGAGTCACATCCCCGTTCTGACGAACCTGATTAGTTGCCTCGGCGATGATACCATCGCTATCACATATCACACATGCAATCGGGAGATCGCCTCGGGGCGCCGTAGTGGACAAGTGAATGCAATGACGCATCATCGTTATGTCTACAACCTGGTCCATGTAAATTGCTTCTCCGTTAGGGCGGCTTATAAAGCGCGGCTGATATCGCTATAAGAAAATCTTCTTCAAGAAGTGCAATTGCTGCCAATGTGTAGGACGAACCTCAATTGGACGGCTGGTGTCGATCTAGGACTTTGCGAGATGGCGACAAGGAAAGACGAGTTCGTGCATGCCGTCATCATCCATGACTGCACGGGCTGCTATCTGCCATAAGTGTGTTCGACAATGCTGGCGAAGGCATTGGCTTGATCACTAAGAAAGCCCCACGCCCGCACTGCCCCGTAGGCCAATGCCAGGTACATAGCTATAGCGAGCAAGGCAGCGACGTCTTGTTTCCAAAAGGGTGTCGCGCGACGTGGAGTGGGTCGCATAATTTCCCCCTATTCGGTAAGTTGTCACGGTCTCGACGCCCCTCTAAGCAAACGGTCTAAGTGGGCCGATCCTGCGTTATTTATTTATTTTATATTGTTCTCGCGACCTTCTTTACGCTGCAAAAGCGCGCTCAA